>CALDIE010000163.1 GCA_937901625.1 uncultured Lachnospiraceae bacterium | reverse complement strand
CGGGGGGAAGAGGGTAAGATTTTAAAATACTATAACGCAACCTTAAGCAGAGAGTGAGATGAAGAAAACCTTGGAAGGAGAGAGGGAAGATGAAGAGGATTCTGAAAATTGTTGGTATGGTTGTGTTACTGCTATGTGGCTGTTCCTTTACGAAGGGATCAGAGGGAGGGAGACAACGGGAGGTAGAAGTACAGCCGGAGCAGACTGCTGCACCGGCGGCAACACTCGCACCGCAGGACTATGTTGTGTCCGACTTAACAGAGGAAGAGATCTTACATCTGACAGATGAAGAAATCCTTGCATACGGAGAATTGATCAAACAGCATCGCCTGGTGAGCGTGGAGGAGCCGAATTACCTGATCGAGGAGTTTGGACTGGATACCTATCAGGTAGGGGAAGAAACAAGGAACTACAGGGATATAGGTGTGGTTGCGAGAAAATCTGCGAGTACATTGGATGAAGCATACGAGGTGGCAAATATAGAGTTTAATAATTGTGGCCGTTTTTCTAACTTAGAGGAATATTTATCGGGAGATAATGAGAGAGTACATTTTTATGATGACATCCGAATACTTGCAGAGAACGATGATTTATGGATATTTATGGCAGAGCAATATGGGAGTGGTGAATACATAAAGAGGGTTACAGCAATTATATATAAAAGAGATTATTATGACGAAGAGACCCATACGGCCTACTTTGATCTATCGGAAGAAAGTGTGAGGCGTTTTTTCTTAACTAGAGCGGGTAGATTGCCCATAAATGAGTATTGTATAGGGGAGTACGTCAACTATAATGAGGAGGATGGGGGATATTATTATACTCAGTATTACTTTGCAATAGGTAGTTTTGATGATGTGGTAGAATATAATAATATCGCTTTGGTATGTAGATATAGCAGAATAACCGCGGAGGGAAAGGTGGAAGTTCTGTACGATGAAGAAGATAGATCGACTGTATATTTTCCGGGAGGAATAAGAGGCTGAAGGGTATCTGACATCATATGCAAATATCATAGTAGTACCGCAAGTGGAAAGGTACTACATGGTTAAAATGAGCAGAGAGGGCTTATAGGACGTGAAGATGAAGAGAAGAGTAAGGATTGTCGTTTTGAGTATGCTTATATTATGTGCATGCTCCCGGAAGGAAGATTTGCAGCCGGAACCGACACAGACACCAACGTCGGCGCCGGTGGTGACGATCGCACCGGAAGATTATGTGGTGCCTGACTTTACGGAGGAAGAGATCCTCGATCTTACGGATGAGGAAATCCTTGCATATGGAGAGCTAATCAAACAGAGACGATTAGTGAGTGTGGAGGAACCGAATTACCTGATCGAGGAGTTTAGGCCGGATACCTATCAGGTAGGGGAAGAGACAAAGCAGAGACAAAGCGTTACAGGGAAATTGGTTGACATAAAAAGTTTAAATAATTATAATAAACCCATAGGGAAGACTATAGGCTTTTTGTTGTGGAAAGGATAGGAATAAGCGATGAAATGTCCATTTTGCGGAAGTGACAGCACCCGAGTGATCGATTCAAGACCGGCAGACGATAACAGCTCTATCAGACGTCGACGTATCTGTGATGAGTGCAACAAGCGCTTTACCACATATGAGAAAGTGGAAACGATCCCGCTGGTGGTTGTAAAGAAGGATAACAACCGTGAACTTTACAAGAGAAGCAAGATTGAGGATGGCGTATATCGTGCCTGTCATAAGCGCCCGATCTCTCAGGAGTGTGTGACAAAGATGATCGACGATATCGAGACCGAGATCTTTAATAAAGAGGAAAAGGAGGTCCGCAGTTCGGATATCGGAAATATCGTTATGAGTCATTTAAAAGACCTGGATCCGGTCGCCTATGTTCGTTTTGCGTCGGTATATCGTGAGTTTAAGGATGTGAACACTTTTATGGAAGAGTTAAAGAAAGTGCTTGAATAAGATTCATAATACAGAGAGAGTAAGGTATACCCGATGCGGGTATACCTTTTTTGTAAAAGAGAATATTCTTATCTTTTCACACTTTTGTCATATTTATATAGTATGATGATGTTGGGGGAAAAGATACAAATATTTTTCGAAGTTTCGCTTCGAAACGGAGCAATTCGTAGATCAGGTAAGGATCAAAAGATAGCAAAAATATGCTTAAGGAGGTATTTCTGATGGAACGGTGCAGGATACTGGTTGTTGACGACGAAAGCAGGATGCGTAAGCTGGTGCGTGATTTCCTGAGCAGAAACGGATATGAGGTGCTTGAAGCCGAAGACGGTGAAAAAGCACTGGATATCTTTTTCGGCGATAAATCGATCGATCTGATCATATTGGATGTCATGATGCCCAAAATGGACGGATGGCAGGTATGTGCCGAGATCCGCAAGACATCTCAGATCCCGATCATGATGTTAACGGCAAGAACAGAGGAAAGAGACGAATTGCAGGGATTTCAATTAGGTGTTGATGAGTATATCTCCAAGCCTTTCAGTCCCAAGATCTTAGTGGCAAGGGTGGAAGCGATCCTTCGAAGGACCAATGCCGGGAGCGCGGAAGATTATATAGAGATCAACGGTCTGGTGGTGGATAAGGTTGCGCATGAAGTGTATGTAGAAGGTAAGCAGGTGGAGTTAAGTTTTAAGGAATTTGAGCTCTTAACCTACTTTGTGGAAAACCAGGGGATCGCCCTTTCACGGGAAAAGATCTTAAATAACGTCTGGAATTATGATTACTTCGGGGACGCAAGAACCATAGATACACATGTTAAAAAACTGCGCAGCAAACTGGGAGAAAAGGGCTCCATGATCCATACGATCTGGGGGCTTGGATATAAGTTTGATCCTTCGGAGTCGGAGGGGGAGTAAAACGGTAACGAAGCGATTTTTAGGGGTTGTACGATGAGCAGGAAGAAAAAGAAACAACCATTTAACTTTTTTGGATCGGTGACAAAGGAGCAACAGGAAAAGGGCATGCGTTATTCCCTTCGTAAGCAGCTTACGGTGACCTTTATTCTTTTGAACTTTTTTGTGATCGCGTTCTGTTTCTTTGTAAACCTCTTCTTCCTGGAAAAATATTATCTTTCCTCCAAGAAAAAAGAGCTGATAGAAGTATATCAGGCCATGAATCGTATGTACGAGGAGGGTAAGGCCGGAGAGAGTGAGTTTGACGAAGAAATGATGCGGCTTTGCGGCGTATCCAATATCAGCTTTATCATTACGGACTCCAGCTCCAATACCATCAAGACGTCTTTTCAAAATGCAGGAGAGATCAACCGGCAGTTACGGGACGTGATCCTGGAACGAAACAACGAAGATTACCGTGTGATCGAGGAAGTGGATGCCTACAGGATCACATATATGAAGGATCGTGTGACACAGGATGAGTATCTGACGATGTGGGGAAACATCGACAGCGACAACTTCTTTATGCTCCGGACCCCGGTAGAGAGTATCAAGGACAGCGTGCGTCTTTCGAATGTCTTTTTGTTCTGTGTAGGAACATTTTCCATCGTCATTTCGGCGATCCTGATCTATTTCATCACAAAGAGGATCACCAATCCGTTGCTTAACTTAGCAGATCTTTCGGCCCGGATGGCGGACCTTAATTTTGAGGAAAGATACGAAGGCGGATGCCATAACGAGATCGCTGTTCTCGGGGAAAACTTTAACCTGATGAGCGGGAAACTCGAAGAGACCATACGCGAGTTAAAAACCGCCAACCTCGAGCTTTTGAAAGATATCGAGACCAAGGACCGTCAGGAGGAGCGCAGAAGCGAATTCTTAGCGAACGTATCTCATGAATTAAAGACCCCGATCGCTCTGATCCAGGGATATGCGGAAGGTCTTAAAGAAGGCATCAGCGAGGATCCGGAGAGCAGGGAATACTACTGTGATGTCATCATGGATGAGACGCAGAAGATGAATCATCTTGTAAAGCGCCTGATCAGTCTCAACGGCGTGGAATCCGGATCGGAAAGCATGGTGATGGAACGCTTTGACTTATCGGCACTGATCGTCAACTGTATCGCGTCCACGGAGATCTTATCGCAAAAGCCGGCCAGATGTTCATCTACGGAGTTGTCGACTATTTCATAAATAAGGTGGTCTGAGATGCCTAAAATCGGACTGTTCCTCTACTAAAACCCCAACCGGGCGAATCCATCCGGCCGATCCCCGGCGAAAATGTTCCCGGGAAACACAAGAGGGTGCCCCTGGGCACCCTCTGTCATGCGAAATCAATTATTCTCCTGCACCCGGCTCTACATAATCCGATACATCCACATCATCCGTCACCACGCCGGTGATATCGTCTCTCTTTGCACAGAACGAGCACAGACGCGTACGGTTTGCCGCAATCGCCTGCTCTACGGTTCCGTAGGTCAAAGCGTCAGACTGGTTGAGCGCCTGGCAATCCTCGTGGGTGTGATACACCTTGCCAAACGGTGCCCAATAAACCGTATCCGTGATCGCCTCCAGGAGGATGCTGGAAAGGGCAGGGGTAATCCTGAAACGCTATCGCAGGAGCGGCAGGAAGGGGGAACTGAACCTGTAAGGCACTGTAAATAAATAAGGACCTGTCCCAAAATAACTTAGCCATCTTGCTTGTCTTTTTGTCCGGGAACACTGCCCAAAAATCAATCACATAGCCCGCTATGCTCATGATTTTTGATCAGT
>CALDIE010000162.1 GCA_937901625.1 uncultured Lachnospiraceae bacterium | reverse complement strand
ATCAAAAAAACTGCAAAAAATTCAAAAAATGTGTTGACAAATCCGAAAAAATGTGTATAATAGATTTTGGTATCGTCTGCAAGGGACGACCACAAGATATTGTGATATTATGTAAAGGGGACTATACCTGTGAAAAACGGTGGTTTTCGGTATATTATAAGAAAGAACGGATTCTGCGAAGGATACCTGATCTTTTGTGTCAATGATATTTGGGTTGAACGGCTTCTGCTTGAAAACGGGATCGATCTGCAGGAATTCCGGCGTCTTAGCTGGGAGGATTTTGCGGTAGCATTGGAGAACGGAAAGGCGAAACATATCATAGAAGACCTGCAGCCGACGGATTTCTGGCAGTTGTGCGATGCAGTGGCTTTGAGTCATGCGAAGTTTGATTTCTTTGCCGAGGGCGGGAGATCGATCGAAGGAGAGGATGTATACCGGAGCTCATGGTATAAGAAATACCCTTTTGCTGTATATGAAGATCTTTATGAGAGAATGCTGGAAGAAGGATATGAGTCCGGTGAGTCGCTGGAGCTGATGACGTATTTTGTGGAACGGTCCGGCAATACACCCTGGCAGGACTGGAGAGATATGATCGAACTCTGTGATGTCGAGGGAGAGATGGAAGAGGCGATGCTGCATTGTGTCTACCTTCCCCCCAGAGACAAGATGATCCGGGAGGTGGTCGCAACACTCCAAAGAGCGGTGGTGCTTTCCAGAAAACGTGCAGACAGTATTTGATCCGTAAGGGATAAGAGAACATACATAAAAACAGAAAATACAGGACGTCATATGCCGGAAGAGGATATGGCGTCTTTTTTAAGTGAAAAATTAGTATTTGACACGATCTTGAGGTCTGTTATACTTGATTAGCGCGGGTATTTAGCCCGATAGGAGTTGACAGATAAATGGTTTTTTCGAGCCTTATATTTATATATGCATTTTTACCGATCTTTCTTATTATATACTTCCTGATTCCGGGAAAGAGCCCGAAGTGGATCATGGTCCGCAACGCGGTTCTTCTCATAGGAAGCCTTTATTTCTATGCTTACGGAGAATACTATTATGTGATCATCATGATATTCTCGATACTGATCAATTATCTCCTGGCTCTTGGACTCGGAGAAAAGAAAGAGAAATCTTTTTCGGCAGCCAAAGCAGAGCGCGCAAGGAAGGGCATCATGGTTTTCGCGCTGTTTATCAATCTCGGCATTCTCTTTTTCTTTAAATACTACCTGTTTTTTGCGGAGAATATCAACAATCTGATCCTGACGGTGACCAAAGATATGTCTGTTCCGGTCTTTTTGCTTCCGGAGGTACGTCTGGAGAATCCGGTGGGGATCAGTTTCTATACCTTCCAGATTCTTTCTTACGTGATCGATGTATATAGAAGAAAGTATCCGCCGGAGAAAAATATTCTGGTCATGGGAACCTACATTGCCATGTTTCCTCAGTTGATCGCGGGACCGATCGTGGAATATCCGGAGGTGAGAGACAGTTTAAGGAACCGGAAGGTAGAGGCAAAAGATCTCGATATGGGTATTAAAACCTTTATCATGGGTCTGGCAGCCAAGGTAGTCCTGGCTAATCAGATCGGTATTTTGTGGTCGGATCTTGCCAGAATAGGATATGAAAGTATTTCGACGCCGCTTGCCTGGATGGGGGCCTTTGCATACAGCTTTCAGATTTATTTTGATTTCTTTGGCTATTCGCTGATGGCGATCGGCCTGGGCAGGATGATGGGATTTTCATTTCCGGATAACTTTAAGGATCCGTACGCAAGTTGCAGCGTTACGGAATTCTGGAGAAGATGGCATATTACCCTTGGCAGATGGTTAAAAAATTATCTATACATCCCCCTGGGCGGCAGCAGATGTTCCATGGCCAAAACCATCCGAAATATATTTTTTGTATGGCTCTTTACGGGATTGTGGCACGGAGCGGACTGGAATTTCATCATTTGGGGAATGCTGTTTTTTGTGTTGGCACTGGCGGAAAAACTTTTTTGGGGAAAGATATTAAAGAAGTGCAAGCCTTTATCAGTACTCTATATGTTGCTGGTGATCCCGCTTTCGTGGGTGATTTTTGCGATTCAGGATCTGTCGGCTTTGCAGGTGTATTTTACCAGATTGTTCCCGTTTATACCGCATTCCTATGCGTCTAACGTTGCAAGTGGGGATTACTTACGCTACGGAGCCAATTATGCCTTTTTGTTTGGAATGTCTGTTGTATGCTGTATACCGGCTGTCAGACATTGGTTTGAAAAGCAGAGAGAAACAAAATTTGGAGTGTTGTTGTATCTGGGGATGTTCTTTGTGAGTATTTATTTTCTGGCGTTGGGGCTGGATAATCCGTTTTTGTACTATCGGTTTTAGGAGGATGTAAAGGTGAAAAAGAATTTGTTACTGATCCTGATCGTCCTCATCAGCATCCTGCTTGGGGCGTATGGATTTTATCTGGAAGGATACGATTACAAACCGAATCCGGAAGAGCCGATCGGGGGCAGAGAGGTTGCTCTTGCGATCGTCCGGTTGAGGGAAGGCGACTTTCCCCGGAATGTCCGGAGAGCGGAATGGGCGTGGAGCGCGGATCTTGGATTGATCTATTCTTTTGGCAATGATTTGCTTGGAAAGGCCGGGTTTGATGCGGCTTTGGACGGAACGGGAGCAGATGGAAATGACTCGGGGACGGTTTTGCCGGGAAGTGATGTTCAGGACGTAAACGATGCCCGTGAAGACGGGATGTTGATATCCGGACAGGAAGATGGAGCGCAGAGTCCTTTAGGAAGTGCAGAGGATGAGAATACTCATCCGGACGCGGGCGACAGACGTTTGAGCGTGGAGGATGTGGAATTTGTGACGGTCGGAGAGGAATACTTTGACGATGCTGTCTTTATCGGAGATTCCAGAATGGTCGGAATATATGATTTCGGCAAGATTTCCAATGCCACGTTTTTGGCAAAGGAGTCCATGTCTGTCTATGGAATGATGAACAGCCGTGTGTCAACGGCAAGCGGTGTGCCGTCCGTTCGCAGAGGTTTGGAGAGCCGGCATTTCGGAAAAGTCTATATTATGGTAGGACTAAATGAGATGGGAACCGGTACGATCGAAGGATATATTGAAAAATACAGGGAATGCTTAGGGGAAATCCGCCAGATCCAGCCGGATGCGATCATTTATGTCCAGGCGATCATGCATGTTACCGCGCAATTCGGCAGAGAAACACCCTATTTTTCCAATCGTTACATCAACGAAAGAAATGAAGCGCTGAAGAAATTGACCAATGGCGTTGATATTATTTATCTGGATGTCAATCCAGTGTATGATGATGCCAGAGGGAATCTGAATGCGGAACTTACCGGGGATGGAGTACATCTGTATGCCAACAATTACGGTCCGTGGAAAGAGTTTTTGCTGTCACATGCAGTGGTGACGGAAGATATGCCTTCGGAGAGCGAGACGGATCAAGCGGAGGATGAAACGATAAAATGATCGGCAAAATGAGAAGGACAGGTAAAAACAGATATGGCCGGAATACGATATATTCGGCTTTATTGTGGTGCCTTTTTGTCTTTTGCGGCTGCGCTAAAAAGGAACCGGAAGTGATCGTGATCGATACGGAACCGGAGATGACTCTTGCGGAAGAACTTGCCATGGCCGTTTCGCAGAACGTGATCCCTCCGGAAGCGATGGAGTACACCGGTCTTTCCTATACGATCCCGGAAGGATTTACCTACAGCGACGGTGATATGGGAAAAAGCGATGTGGATACCTATGTCAGCGACTTAAACGGTGACGGATCATACATCTGCTATCTTCGGATGAAAAATGACGGAAGTGTGGATTATTCCATGTTACCGGCGATCAGTTATGAACGCGATCTGGAAAGACAGTTACAGGTGGATGTGGAGATATCCGAGTATACGATGGAACAGATGGAAGAGAGCTTTCATGTAGTGATCGGCGCGGATTTTACGGTCGGAGAAAGGACATATCATTTACGGCAGTTTTTATTTGTGACGGATAAGTATGTTTTCTCGATCTCTTATGTGAGAGATATGGAATATGACTGGTCTGCCGCATTCGCAACCAGTCAGTCAGAGCTGCATCTGGAAAACATGGTCATGATGTCTCAGTAAGAGGCAAAAAAGGAAATATATACGAAATCGGGATATAAACTATAGTGATTGAGATTTTTATCTTGCTGTGATATAGTTATGTAAACTTGCAACGTTTTTACTAACTACGGCGAGGCTTTCTGATGCAGCAGATGTGCATCTGAATTAGTCAATTGTGAAGATTTATTTTTGAACAGATCCTAAGGGGATTGCGTTATACAAATATATGGGAGAGAGAGGTAATTCATATGGGTATCAAACCTACGTTGGTTATTCTGGCAGCCGGAATGGGGAGCCGGTACGGTGGATTAAAGCAGATCGATCCGATCGATGAGCAGCAGCATAAGATCATTGACTTTTCGATTTATGATGCTTTACGCGCGGGATTTGGAAAAGTTGTATTTATCATTAAGAGAGAGAATGAAGCAGATTTCAGGAAGTGTGTTGGTGACGCGGTCAGCCGCTTTGTACCTGTAGAGTATGTATTTCAGGATATGGATACTATTCCCGCGGGAGTACAGATCCCGGAGGGGCGCGTAAAGCCCTGGGGGACAGCTCATGCCATCGCCTGCTGCAAGGATGTCGTTAAAGAGCCTTTTGCGGTGATCAATTCCGATGATTATTATGGTGTGGACGCGTACCGCAGTCTGGCCGGGTTTTTGCAGGAGGAAAACAGTACGGATGACGGAAAAAAACATTTTTGCATGGTAGGGTATCGCCTGAAGAATACCTTAACGGAGCACGGTTCCGTAGCCAGAGGGTGCTGCAGAATGGATGAAGACGGGTATCTGACATTTATCCAGGAATTGACCAAGATCGAAAAAACGCCTGACGGAGCCCGTTATACGGAAGATGACGGAACCACCTATCAGCCGATCAGTGTGGATACCCTGGTATCCATGAATATGTGGGGATTTGACCCTTCCATCTTTGAAGAACTTGACCGGTCTTTAGAGAGATTTTTCGCGGAGGAGATGGATAAGAATCCGTTAAAGTCCGAGTGCTTTCTCCCGATCGAGGTAGGTCGTCTTGTGAAAGAGGGAAAGGCGTCCGTTAAGGTTCTTTCTTCCGCCGATCAGTGGTTTGGCGTTACCTATAAAGAAGATAAACCCTTCGTGATGGATTCCATCCGCAAATTGAAAGAAGCGGGAGTATACCCCGAAAAACTTTGGTCATAAATCCGTAAGAAGATTTCGCTTGCGCAGGACAAAGAGGAGTAACAATCCCAGTATTCCGCAGGAGATCACCTCGCCGGCACCCACGGTAAGAGAAAAATACAGGATGGTCCCCGGCAGCATATATACACGGGAGAGAACCTGCGGAACAACGATAACATTTGCGATAATGGGCGGAAGCGGGGAAAAATAGATTTTTGCCATGGCAGGAAGTTTTGTTTTATGAGAGATCCACCATGTACCGATCGCACCGATCAGGGTGGCGAGACTTCCGAAAACGATATCCCATATTGCGCATCCGGTTAAGATATTGGATAAAAGACAGCCGGCGAAAAGACCGGGGATGGCAGCGGGAGTGAAAAACGGAAGGATGGTAAGTGCTTCAGAGAAACGGACCTGTATTTCGTAATTGGCCAGACCCAGAGCATTTGCGATGAGCGTCAAGACAACATAAAGAGCGGCAATAATACCGCCTTGTGCGATAGAACGTACTTTTGCGTGGTTATTCATTTGTATTCTCCTTAGTTTTGTTTTGAGTGAGGATGGTTTCGAACTCACTTAAAGTGCATGGAAAGGATCAGTCTTCCCATGCACTTTTTATGTATTTCCATACATAGTATTTTTTAATTATTTTCGCTCTTATAACGTGCAACCAGGTTCTGGATCCTGTCACTGGGATTGAGCAGATCGCTGATCGAAACATCGTGATTTAGGGTGTCGATGATGTATGCGATATATTTGCTGAGGTCACAATTGATGTACCAGTCACGTTCTAGGAGTTCGGGTGTCTGATATACAAGGTTTGTTGTAAGAACCTTAGTGATGATACCCTTTTCATATGCTTCATCAAATTTCTCCAAACCGCTGGTGAAAAGACCGAAAGTAGTGAATACAAAGATGCGGTTTGCCTTGCGGGCCTTCAATTCAGTAGCAACCTCGATCATGCTGTCGCCGGATGCGATCATATCATCGATGATGATCATATCCTTTCCTTCAACATTTGTGCCGAGGAATTCGTGCGCAACGATGGGGTTCTTGCCGTTTACGATGCGGGTGTAGTCTCTTCTCTTATAGAACATACCCATATCAAGACCCAGCATGTTGGCGATGTAAATTGCGCGACCCATACCGCCTTCGTCCGGGCTGATGACCATCATGTGGTCAGCGTCGAGTTTCAGATCCTTGACATTCTTAAGGAGTGCCTTTAGGAACTGGTAAGCGGGCTGAACTGTCTCAAATCCGTTCAAAGGAATGGAATTCTGTACACGGGGATCGTGCGCGTCAAATGTTATGATATTGTCTACGCCCATGTTTACGAGTTCCTGAAGAGCAAGCGCGCAATCTAAGGACTCTCTGGTGCTTCTTTTATGCTGACGGCTCTCATAAAGGAAAGGCATGATAACGGTGATACGTCTTGCTTTTCCTCCGACAGCAGCGATAACACGCTTCAGATCCTGATAGTGATCGTCGGGAGACATATGATTTGTCTGACCGAAGATGGAGTAGGTCAGGCTGTAGTTACATACATCTACCATAAGGAAGAGATCAACGCCTCGGACAGATTCATTGATCACGGCCTTGGCTTCACCGGAACCAAAACGGGGAACATCTGCTTTGATCATGTAGGTATCCTTTTTGTATCCGCTAAAGGACAGGCTGTCTGCGTGTTCGTTTTCACGGGTGGTTCTCCAGTCAACCAGATACTGATTGACTTTTTCGCCGAGATGGTAGCATCCCTCCAGAGGGATGATGCCGAGGGAACCTACGGGAATCGTCTCCAAATTGCGTACTTCTTCTTTACTTGTGGACATGATGGGCCTCACTTTCTTTTTCCTGAAATGGTGTATATATATGGAAAATCCATTAGGAACCGGCTTTGGTTTCCTGCTCCAGTTTTTTCTGGATACGGATATCCTTGCATGATAAGCGGTGGATCTTGCAAATGCCTACCAATCTGGAAAAAAAGCGGTCAGAGTAGATGGTTCGCAGATCCTCTAAAGTCAGGTTGGTTGATATGATGATGGATTTTTTGCGCAGAATACGCTCGTTCAAAAGAAGAAAGAGCTGGCTGCGCACGAACTCATTGGCGAACTCGGTGCCAAGGTCATCAATGATCAACAAATCTGTATTATAAAGCGTGTCATACAGATCGGTCAAGGGGGCTTTATCGGCTGAAAAATAAACAGACGAAATGTTTTGAAACAGGAGAGAAGAGCTGAAATAGAGAACGGAATGTCCCCTGTCTAACAGCTCTTTTGCTATGCAGGAAGAAAGAAAGGATTTCCCGCACCCCACAGGACCGTAAAACAGTATGTTCTGATAGTCGGTTGAAAAATTGTCGATGAAATTATAGCTGGTAGTTACGGCCTCCCGGAACATACGCAGCTCGTCATCCTGATAATAATCATAAGAAAGAAAAGAGAAATTGTTCTCTTTAAGAATGTCGCGTATCCTGGTTTCTTCATATAAATATTCAAGTTCCATATCCCTGAAACAGGAGCACTTCTCGTTATCAGTATAGCCCGTATCGTGACACTTCGAACAGGTATAGACCGGCTCCAGGTAATCTTCGGGAAATCCCGCCTGTCGCAACAGATCCTTTTTTCCGGAAGTCAGACGGATAAGTTTCTGCTTTAAAGAAGAACTAAAAGAAGCCGCCTCCGCAGGGGAAGACGCGTTGATCATGGCACGGCTGCACTGTGTGGAAAGATCGACAACTTCCTGCTCGAGGAGAGAGTACCCGGGAATTTTGGCGTGAACTTCTTCAAGACGACGTTCGGATATGCTTGCGTTTTCCTCTCGCCGCCTTTCGTATTTACGCAAAATCTCATTGTACTGCTGCTTGTTGATAGCCATGGGACAACTCCTTAGTCTTTTTTACTTCCGGTTTTAGTTTTACCCTTGCCGGAAAAATATTCCTCCAGGGCACTGAAATCATATTGCTGCTCTTCAATATTACAAAAGGTACTGTTTTTGGAAGGAGCGGAAGCCCGGGGCATCGAGCGGGTCTTTTTAGGCGTAGCAGTGGACGCGGAGGATGCCGCAGATCCGCGCTGTGTATTGCGGAACTTCTCATCAATCCTTGCGATATCTTCCAAAGTGTTTACCTTTTCCTTGTGCCAGTTGCGAAGGATCGCGTCCGCGTATTTAAAATGGTTGTGATCAACGGAGAGGACAGTACGATTGCATGCCTCGGTGATCACTTCCATAGAAAAACCGTATGTGTGTAACCAGCGGTGTATAAAGGCGGATTCCTGCGGCGCGGGAGTACCCCTTTTGCCCAACATCTGCATGATGGCGGTTGCATTGGGATCCTTTTTGGAACTGAGTGCCTTAGCCTCGTTAACGGTGGTAATATTCTTCTCGTACCAGCCAAGAGCGACCTTTTCTATCTCATAGAAAGCGCGCTGATCCTTTCCGATACAATACTGCAGCAGATAATCCGTCAGATCCGGAGAGAAGTGGAGTTCATGAAGAAAGAACATCAGCGTCCGCATCTCGGAGGGGGTGACAAAGTGCTGAAGATACTGCTCGGCCACCATCAATACAAAGATCGCATCGCCCTCCTGTTTGAAGGAGAGAAGATCCTCTGCAGTATAACTGTTCTTGATACGGGAACACTCCTCTGTGGTATATACCTTGCGAAGAGGCGTTTCGGATATCTCTGCAACAGGTGCCTCGGAAGCGGCAGGAGTCTCGTTTTTGGAAGGAACGGAGACTTCATCTTCCGAAAAAGATTCATTCGAATTGGTTGTCATAGGGAATACCATCCTTCCGGGCAGGGAGGGGGTGTAGGAGGAGCCGAGATCACACAAGTGAATTGCGCTGATCCTTTCCAAACCGCCCTTATCGGGAACGGAAGGGTCTGTATCCAAATACAGTACACCCTGTTTTTCCCAGTACATCAGGGCACGGCGAACCTCACGCTCGGTGTCGTTTACAAAGTCAAGAATCCTTTCTATGGAAAGAGGTTCAGTATCGGAAAGCGCACGAAGAAGATACAGATATACCTTGAGCTGCAGTGCATTCGCATCCTTCATATATTCATCGATAAATATGTTGGGCAGAGTAACGGCCTGCATTGCCCTGTCCTCGGTCAGTCGTATGGAATACATCTGTGCCACCCCTCGTTTCGTTGAGTTTGCCCGAACCATACAAAACCGTGCCTGTCACAGCCGGAAACATATGCCTTTCGAGCAATCCAAATTATAGCACAGGGGGGTGAAAAAGCAATAGAGACGATATCCACAAAGCCTTATAAAATAAGGGTTTGCGGGATTGTGGATGATGTGGATATCTCTAAATAAGGAACCCGAATCAACGCAGATTTGCCAAAAGATATCCACAATCAGAGTGGGGATAAAAAAGTTTAAAATAATTTATTTTCCGAGCAAATGATCACCCACTGCGCATATATTTCCCGCTCCCATGGTGATGATCAGATCGCCGCTGTTAACATGTTCGAGAAGATATGCCTCGATCCCGTCAAAATCGGGGATATAGCAGGCGTCTGTGCCAAGGGCGGTCAGCCCGTCCACGATATCCGCGGAGGAAATACCCAGAGTGTCAGTCTCTCTGGCAGCATAAATATCCGCAAGGATCACATGATCGGCCGTGGAGAGAGCCTTGGAAAACTCCGGAAGAAAGGCTTTCGTGCGCGTGTAGGTATGAGGCTGGAAGACGCACCAGATCTCATGGTGAGGATATTGATGCGCAGCCTGTAAGGTAGCGGAGATCTCCGTGGGGTGATGCGCGTAGTCATCAATGATCTTTATATCGCCCAGGCTTCCTTTTTCTTCAAAACGACGATCGGTACCGTTAAAGGCTTCGAGGGCACTTGTGACGGTGACCGGTGTGATCGACAGGCGGTCCGCGAGAGCAAATGCCGCCAGGGAGTTAAAGATGTTGTGTTTTCCCACAACACCGAGTTTTACATCTTCGGTGGGGGAAAGGGATGAACCGGAGGTAAGGATCCGTTCGCTTCGATGAAGGGTATAAGCGGCGCGACCGTTTTCGTCATAGGTAATATCCGACGGGTAATAATCAAAAGCGTCGGTATCCCCGAATGTGATGATTTCGCAGGAAAGACCGGAGGTGAGTTCACTGTAACGATCGATCATTCCGTTGATGATAAGCGTTCCGTCTTCCGGTAAAAGGGAAGCGAAGCGGCGGAAAGAGTCGCGGATCTCGGCAAGATCATGGAAGAAGTCCATATGATCTTCTTCTACATTTAAGATGATGCTGATCCTGGGGAAAAACTCAAGATAACTGTTTGTATATTCACAGGATCGGAAGAGCACACGTCTGAAC
>CALDIE010000161.1 GCA_937901625.1 uncultured Lachnospiraceae bacterium | reverse complement strand
ATCTGGTGACGGTCAATGTTGAGATCTTTGAACTGACCAAAAAATATTTCAATATCTTCTTAAGCAGCATCGATGTGAAAAACGCGCCGGAAGGCTATGATCTCGAAGTATTGCTTACGGACGATATGAGCGAGGATCCGGAGAGCAGAGAACAGGTATTGTCGGTTTACACGACCGGCTGGCCGCAGAGTTATGAGGGTATCACGGCTCAGAGCCTTGAGCCTTACGTAGATCTCTCGGAAGTGATGCGTTCACAGGATCTGCAGGAGTGGGCGTCCGGGATCTATCCGGCACAGGTGCATCTGACACTGCCTGAAAACATGTCCGCGGGAGATGAGTATACGGTTTATGTACGTCTGATCTCACAGGATGAGGAGTAGGACGCGGAGTAAACAGCCGTCCCGGGGCAGCGCAAAAATAAAGTTGTAAAAATATATGATGATGTTATAATTATTTGTGAAAGCAGCATTATCGGACGTACGGATAGAAAATACCGCCGCGCCGATGTTTGCCGGGGGTCCGGTCTGTTACATGAGAAGGGGCGATCGGGCGAGGGGAAAGTAAAAAATATACAGAAGTGGAGGGGTGCGCATGGTTAGCCAGAAGGTTGTGATTAAAAACCCGACGGGGTTACACCTAAGACCGGCAGGTAATCTATGTAAGGAAGCGATGAAGTTTCGTTCCGTGATCACATTTACATTTAGAGAGAATACAGCTAATGCAAAGAGTGTGCTAAGTGTGCTCGGTGCATGTGTAAAATGCGGCGATGAGGTCGAGTTCGTATGCGATGGAGAAGATGAGGTAGAAGCGCTGGAAGGACTTGTCAAAGCGGTAGAGAACGGATTGGGTGAATGATCCCGGTTTGTGAAGTGTTTGCATGTGTCCGGGGACGATAGCCGGATAATGTCGGTAATTCAAAGAGAGACATCTCAAAGAAGAGATACTGTCAGGCGGCTCACTTAAGGTGGGCCGCTTTTAAATGAGTATAAACAAAGGAGGAAGAGTTGTTATGTTAAACTACAAGCGTTACGAGAAAGTACCTGTAGATAAATATCCGCAGCGTACATGGCCGGACAAAGAGATTACGGCACCGCCGATCTGGTGCAGCGTTGACTTAAGAGACGGTAACCAGGCACTGATCGACCCGATGGTGGTGTCCGAAAAGATAGAGTTTTTCAATTATCTGGTAAAACTGGGATTTAAGGATATCGAAGTGGGATTCCCCGCGGCAAGTCAGATCGAGTTTGACTTTATGCGTCAGCTCGTTGACCGGAAGCTGATCCCGGACGATGTATGTCTGCAGGTACTGGCACAGTGCCGTGAAGAGCAGATCGTTCGTTGTTTTGAGGCTGTACAGGGAACCAAAAAGGCGATCATCCACATCTACAATTCCACATCCACGCTGCAGAGGGATGTTGTTTTCCATGCGAATAAGCAGGAGATCATCGATATCGCCATCAAGGGTGTTCATATGGTTCAGGATCATATGCGGGAGTATGACGGAGAGACGATCCTTGAGTATTCTCCGGAGAGTTTTACCGGAACCGAGTTGGATTACGCATTGGAAGTATGCAACGCGGTAATCGATGAGTGGAAACCGACGAAGGAGCATCCGATGATCATCAACCTTCCTTCCACGGTGGAGATGACCACACCGAATGTCTTTGCGGATCGTATCGAGTTTATGAGCAACAACCTGCATAACCGTGAGGCGGTGATCTTAAGCGTTCATCCGCACAACGATCGCGGAACGGGTGTGGCAACCGCTGAACTTGCTATCCTTGCCGGAGCGGACCGTATCGAAGGTACGCTGTTCGGAAACGGTGAGCGTACCGGTAATGTGGATATCACGACCATTGCCTACAATATGTTCTCGCAGGGGATCGATCCCGGTCTGGAACTTGACAATGTCAATGAGGCGATCGAACTGTACGAGAGATGCACCAAGATGAAGATCGATCCAAGACATCCGTATGCAGGTAAACTTGTATTTACGGCATTCTCCGATACTGCAGAATATCTGTACAACTGCCTCGCTGACCCAATCAAGAAGGAGTATGGTCTGAATGTGGCATTGGTGACAGGTGATGTGGAGGCACGAAGCACACTCAAACTGAAGGAGAAACTTGACTTCAACAAAGTGCTGACTCTCTTCTCACCCATATCCAAGGAGCGTGCAGCCGTCTATCCGCATCTGAAAGATGAAGTAGATGTGCTGATAGCCACCGACTGCATCAGCGAAGGTCAGAACCTGCAGGATTGTGACTACTTGTTGAACTACGATATTCACTGGAACCCTGTGCGTATTATTCAGCGTTTCGGACGTATCGACCGTATCGGATCGAAGAATGCACAGATTCAGTTGGTCAACTACTGGCCTGATATGACGCTCGACGAGTACATCAATCTGAAAGGACGTGTAGAGTCGCGTATGAAGGTGACGGTGATGACTGCCACGGGCGATGACAACATTCTTTCACCAGAAGAGAAAGATGATTTGGAGTACCGCAAGCAGCAGTTGGAACGTCTGAAAGAAGATGTTGTTGACCTTGAAGAGATGAATACGGGTGTCAGCATCATGGACTTAGGTCTGAACGAGTTCAGACTTGACTTGCTGGAGTATATGAACTCCAATCATGACGTGGAGCATACACCCTTCGGACTTCATGCCGTTGTACATGCTACAGATCAGGCACCAGCCGGAACAGTCTTTGTTCTGAAGAACCGCACTGCTGGCATAAACATCGACCACAAGAACCAGCTGCATCCGTTCTATATTGTCTATATCAAGGACGATGGCGAAGTGCTTGTTGATCATCTGCACCCGAAAGACTTGCTCGACAAGATGCGTCTGCTCTGCAAGCCTATATCCAAACCCGATGTCAAACTATGCAGTGATTTCAACAAAGAAACGCGCGACGGTCTGCGCATGGGCAAATACTCGGAACTTCTGGGCAAGGCGATAGAGTCTATTGTCACTAAGAAAGAAGAGTCAGATATAGACAGTTTCCTCGATGGCTTTGCGGGCGAACTCTTTGAGGAGCGCATCACTGGTCTTGACGACTTTGAACTAATTTGTTTCCTCGTAATCAAGTAACAACTATGTACGGACTGCCACCAAATACACTCATCAACAAGCCACTCTACAAGAAGGCTG
>CALDIE010000160.1 GCA_937901625.1 uncultured Lachnospiraceae bacterium | reverse complement strand
GCGCTGAGCCTGCTTCATGAGGTTATTCATATTGCCGGGCATCCCCCCGCCGTATCCGCCTCTTTTTGCCATTGTTTCTTTCCTCCTTACTCTTCCTCTATTGTCATATGAATACTTTTCAAAAGATTCGTATACTCATCCGTCCCTTCCCCTCTCTTTTTGACATGGATCTCGAAGGGAATGTGTTTTCCGATATGTTCATCCAATATCTGCTGCAGCTGTGCCTGGGGTTCCGGACGCGACATATAGTCGCCTTCCATGCTCTCCCCAAAGGTGATACGGATCGGTTCCCCCTCTTTCCAGCCGATATCCGCCTTGGAAAGGGCACTCTTCATATAACTTCCCGTAAGTCCCAGAATGATATTCCATTCCCGGATCACCTTTTGAATATCTTCCGGAAGCGCCTGCGGGTCAATGGTCTTATCCTCTTCTTTTGCCGATCCGCTTATTCTTTCGACAGTACCGGTATCGCCTCCCGCACTGCCCTTAAAACTTTCCTCCAGGCATTTTAACTGATCCGGCGTCATAACCCCGTTTTCGACCTTTTTCTCCAACTGACGAAGCCGCTCCAGGATCGAGGTGTTGTCCTGCTGCATCTGCGGCTTGATCGCCCGGATCAAGGCCACCTCCAGCATAACGCGCTTTTGCGCGGCAAACTTCATCTTCCCGCTTACCTCGGAAAAAACCGCAATATAACGAAGGATGGTGTTCATATCCGCCATCTTCGCTTCTTCCTTTAATTTTGCAAAATGTTCCGCGGAGATTCCCAGGGTATCCGCCAGCTTATCATCCGCCGTAGCCTGTAAGAGCATGAGATTGCGCAGATACCATACAAAATCCGCCACAAACTGCCCCAATTCTCTGCCTTGCAGCAGCACCTTATCCACCAGATCGATACACCCGATCACATCCTCTTTAAGGATCAAGCGGTAAAGCCCGCTAAAGACTTCCGTATCCACAGCCCCGAGTACATCAAGCGCCATCTCATAGGTAAGCGTTTTTCCGTAGTGAAACGCGATGCACTGATCCAAAAGGCTTAAGGCATCTCTCATGGATCCGTCCGCCACCCTTGCTATATAGAGCAGCGCTCTATCCTCTACGTCTGCCTGTTCAATCTGCATCAGCTCCCGCATTCTCTGGGCGATCGTCTCTACCGAAATCCTTCGGAAATCGTAGCGCTGGCAGCGCGAAAGGATCGTGATCGGTATCTTATGTACCTCCGTGGTCGCCAGGATAAAGATAGCATACGCCGGAGGCTCCTCAAGTGTTTTTAACAGCGCATTAAAAGCACCCGCGGAAAGCATGTGTACCTCATCAATGATATACACTTTATATTTGGCATCCACCGGCGCATAGGTAATCTCCTCAATGATCGTCCGGACATTTTCCACACCGTTGTTGGATGCCGCATCGATTTCCACAACATTCATACTGCTGCCGTTTGCGATCGCTTTGCAGGAATCGCACTCCCCGCAGGGACTTCCGTCCTTCGGGTGCTCGCAGTTTACCGTTCTCGCCATGATCTTGGCCACCGTAGTCTTACCGGTACCTCTGGTTCCGGTAAAAAGATAAGCATGTCCGACTCTGCCGGAAATCACCTGGTTTTTCAAAGTGGTTACGATATGATCCTGCCCCTTGACATCCTCAAAACACGCCGGGCGAAATTTACGGTATAACGCTGTGTATGACATAATCTAAACTTCCTTACAGGGGATGATCAGTCTCCGAAACTGATTCCCATCATTTTTGCTTCTTTCACGATCGTGGCGTTCGGATCCACGGTCTTTAACTTTCCGGCCACTTCCTCCAGGGGAACTTTTACAATCTCACGGTTACGATATCCGACCATGAAGCCATACTCCCTCTTTAAGATAAGTTTTCCCGCTTCCGATCCGAGACGGGAAGCGAAGACTCTGTCGTACGGGCAGGGCGTGCCGCCGCGCTGCATGTGGCCCGGAACCGTCACACGCACTTCCATACCGGTCTTTTCCTCAATGGCAGCCGCCACCTCATAGGAGACACTCGGGTACGGAGATTTTTCCACTTTTTTCTTGTAATCCTTTTTGCTTAACGTAGCGTCTTCTTCCGAGATCGCTCCCTCCGCCACGGCAAGGATCGTAAATCCACTGCCGCTGTCCGCCCTTGCTTTGATCGCGCTTACGATCTTATCGATCTTGTACGGGATTTCCGGGATCAGGATGATGTCCGCGCCGCTCGCCATACCGGCATTGAGCGTCAACCATCCGGTCTTATGACCCATCACTTCCACAACAAATACTCTTCCGTGAGAGTCCGCCGTCGTATGGATACAGTCGATGACATGCGTTGCCACATCCACCGCGCTCTGGAAGCCAAAGGTCATATCCGTTCCCCAGAGATCGTTATCGATAGTCTTCGGTAATGTAACAATGTTCAACCCTTCCTGCCTGAGGAGGTTGGCTGTCTTATGGCTTCCGTTACCGCCAAGCACAACCAGACAGTCCAGATTTAACTTGTGGTAGGTATGCTTCATCGCCTCCACTTTATTATTGCCCTTTTCATCCGGCTCATTGATCAGCTTAAACGGGGTTCTCGAACTTCCCAGGATCGTACCGCCCTTCGTCAGGATACCCGAAAAATCTCGGTTTGTCAGCATGCGGAAATCACTGTTGATCAGACCTTTGTAGCCTGCATGGAAACCAAAGATTTCCACTTCCTCACCGCTGTGGTGCAGCGTTTTAACCACGCCTCTCATTGCCGCGTTAAGTGCCTGACAATCTCCACCGCTCGTCAACATTCCTATTCTCATCATATCGTAACCCTCCATCTTCATTTTTACTAACCTTCAGGAGCAAAAAACACCACATATAGTATATAACATTTTGCCCCGTGTCACAAGGGATTGCGACACGGGGCAAAGAGGGGATAGAAGCTTGGTTAGAAGCTTGCTTTTTTTTGCATCCTTCCGTATAATTCTAAATTGTCGGGACAAAAGATAGTATCCTGTTTTTACCCGGCTTCTATCACCCTAAGGATTTTCAATACTCGCAGAGATACTCAAGAGGTCCAAGAGGAGGCACTCGAAATGCTTTAGGCCGCATAGCGGTGCGTGGGTTCGAATCCCACTCTCTGCGCTTGTTTGGAGGAGTTTTTACAGGCTCCTCCAAATCTTTTTTTCAGGAGAGAACTCCTTTCTCAAATAGTCTGCTCTGGCTTAGCAGATGCTGTGGTAGGTGCTTGCTTAAGCCTTTACGTCTGAAGGGATCGCGATTTGATCTGCGGTCTCTTCTTTTATTCCTACAGTTACATTTTCCTCATCGCACTCTATAATAACCCCTAACTCCAGCAATGCCATTCCGACAAGCGAAATCAAAGAGAAAGTATCCATCTCATTATATTTTTCTTGCTGAGAATCATAAACATCCAACAATGTTGTCTCCAAATCATCTAAATCGTATGTTTGTATTCCAATTTCTGACAGCCCATTATCCATTTCATTTATAGCATGTATCAGCCGATTTTCCGCTTCTTTAGGCTGCTCCGTAAAAATCATATCAACAGTTCTTATATGTATATCAGCGTTATCTTTACAGCCATTTGGATACAACTCGTTCGCAAGAATGCTTTTTGCATCTTTTCCCAGTTTGGATGACAACTTAACCGTATCATCCATAATACATGATAACAGAAAGCTTTCAATGGCAGGATAACTCAATAACAACTGTCCTTGATTCCCATCCTTTGTACCATAAGGATCCGTATACTTCTTTACATACTTTCCTCTTAGTTCATTTTTATGATAACTGAGCACATCTCTATCATACAAGAAAAAAAACAGGGCAATCTTCCGGTTTTAGATTAAACTCTTCTTTTAATCGGCAGAACAACGCATCTATAGCATCCTCTGTCAATTGTGTTAATTGGTTTTTGGGAAGATTTAAAGCAAATACGCAAAACTGAGAGTTCTCACCATGTCCAATAAATTCTTCGCTTCCTCTTCTCAATTCATGAACTTTATATCCCAGAATATCGGCAAATATTTTTTTCAACAATCTAAGTTCAGTACCACCTGTTTCTGCTCGACCTCCCTCAACAACAAAAATAACATTACCAATGTTTTTTGTTTTATCAATCCTGTAGCTTTTCATAGATTGGTAACCCCTCAAACATGCCTCCAAGGTACATTTTTTCTAAATTCTGTGCCTCTCTTGGTCTATAGTGGGAAAGACGTATCACCTTACTTCCAGATTTATCCGGAAATGAAATAAGGTTTAATTGATCAGGCCGAAATACAGAGTTTGAAACCAAATTGGTATGATGTGACGTAATAAAAATTTGTGACTCCGATGCCTTTTCCATAAAAAACCGAATAATTTTTTCAGCCAATTTATTATGCAGGCTATTACCGAACTCGTCTATAATTAACATTCCTGAACTTTCAATAACATTGATAAGATTCGGCAACAAGTCAGCAAACACTTGATTTCCTTGGGATTCATTTTGAATAATAACTGGAATCGGAAAACTCTTTCGCTTTAAGAAAACAGATTTTTTATCTGATCCAATTATTATTGTTAATCCCTCACCCTCACTTTTCGAACCATATTCAGCGCTAAAATCATAATGAAATTCTTCAAGGTATTCATTTATCTTTTCTACACCAAATTCCTCTGCATATTTCATAATAGCTCTGCCGATTGGAGCCCCTGAATTATATCCATCTACAATATACGAATTATGCAGAAAATCCATTAGTTTTCGCATTGTAGGTTCCTGTGGAAATCTACCCGTATTGAACGATGCCGTTCGTAAAAATAGCGTTTCGCTATCGACTTGTTCATCCGTTGTGACAGTTTGGCCTATTCTGAGCTCTCCTGTGTTTCCTTGTCTTGTCAACACAACGATATCATCTATCTTCATGTTTTCCGAAATACTTTTATTACGAATGTTGTATTCAATCCTATAGACGATCTTTTTATGACCAAAAATAAATTCATACTCTACTGTAGTGATAGGATTTTCCGCGAAAAAACAACGATGATTCGCAAAAGTTGCACCTTCACCCTTTATCATCTTGATGAGAAAGGAAATCGCTTTAAGCGCGTTTGTCTTTCCGGATGCATTGGGTCCGATAAACAGAGCACCTTTTAACACTTCATCCGCGTACACATTTGTTTTACTAAGAATAGAATACTTTGATGCAGTAAAATCAATTTCTGTTCTTTCTTTAAACGAAAGAAAGTTTGTTAAATACATTTTCGTTAACATGCTATATTCCTCCAAAACATGCTACTATTTCTATCCATTCTTAGTTTATATTATATGTAACTTTTTTACTTGTTACAAGTAATTTTTTTACTTTTACTATTTTTTAGCCATTCCTTATCTCGATAACTGATATTGTTTTTCCTGCTTCCTTTCGTACTGTGCGCTGCCCATTGTCTGTTTCAGATCTTCGCCTCCAAGCGCCCGTGTAAAAAGTTCCCTAATCATTCCGGGTACCGGTCAGCCAAATGACACTTGCTCCGAATACTACAGCCTTTCTTTTGCCCGTCATACTAATAAAAGCCATCACCCTGTATCACAGACTGATGGCTATTTTACTTCCAAAAAAATATTTTATAACCGTTACTTACTTGCCGCTTTCCGAAGCCCCCTGCAGAATAAAGTTTAATGGCGCACCGGTTCTCTGAATCTCGCTCGCAAGCAATCTCGCGGTGTAGAGCAGTATCGCGGAGTCATCCTCCTGCCATAAACGCTGGGAATGCGGTTCTGCGCATAACAGATAGCCGTAACAGGTATTCCCGACCTTGACGTCAACGATCATAAACGTCTCTATTTCCTGCTCATGCAGCACTTCATACATCTCCGGGCTGGCATCCTTTACGTCATTTAAGGAGTTTGTGTAATACCGTCCGATATTCAAAATATTATTCGCATCGGTAATCTTTCCGAGCGTCGCCTGCTTAACCTGACTCTGCAGGATCCCATCCGCCGTAATGCAATATAAATCCGAGATCCTCAAATCTTCCACCAGCGCATCCATGATTTTCCGTACTTTGTCCGGGATCGCTTCTTCGGTGTCAAACCTCGCCGTCAGACTTCGCATGGTCACATAGATGCTGTGCCCCTTTAACTCCTTGATCTCGATATTTGCGTGCTTCTCCGGAAGATAGATGATGTAACAGTTACGTCCTTTGGTCTTTCCTCTGTATAATGCCTTATCAACGAGTTCAAAGAGACCGTCATAGGTCGTAGCATCCTCCGGAAAAGTGGCGGAACCGATCGTTCCGGTGATGAAAGGATCACAATCCTCTAACTTGATATTCTTCCTGAGCACGCGAAAATTCGCGTACATATTCAGATAAAAAAGCTTCTTCTCCGCGTATGTGCGGTCACGCAGATTGACGATCATGAACTCGTCACCGCCGATACGTCCGGCAACGCCCGCGCTCCCCAAATACTCCTGCATATCCGAAGATACACCGGAAAGCACTCCGTCGCCCACACGGTGTCCATAGTTATCATTGACAAACTTAAAGTTGTCCAGATCCAGAATACCCAGTGTAAACGGACGTTTTTCTTCGATCAGACTCTTAATGAATCCGATCATATACGGACGGCTTACCAAACCCGTTAACGAGTCCAGAATCTGCACAATATCTTTTTCTTTTAACAGTTCCTCAAAATAAGGAATCTGCGACAACTCCTTAACCGTATACATTTTATAACCCCCCCGTTCTCTGTTTTACTCTACCAATGAAGGTTGTACTCCAATCTGATAATAAGAGAAGCCAAATTTCTGCGCTGTCTTCGCGCCGTACTGATTGCGTCCGTCAAAGATCACCGGTGTCTTCAAAGATTTCCTGATCTCCTCAAAATCGGGACTGCGAAACTCCTTCCACTCCGTCACCAGGATCAGCGCGTCTGCGCCCTCAAGCGCGTCGTACTTTTTCTTGCAATAGGTGACATGCTCATTGCCTTTGAGATAGCATTTCTGCGCCTCCTCCATAGCCTTCGGGTCGTATGCCCGAATCCCGGCTCCGGCTGCCGTCAGATCGTTGATGATGGTGATCGCCGAAGCTTCTCTCATATCATCCGTATCCGGCTTAAAGGAAAGTCCCCAAACAGCAAATACCTTACCGCTTAAATCCTCTCCGAAATGCTGTTTTACCTTATCCGCAATAACATGCTTCTGCGCATGATTAACTTCCTCTACAGAGCCTAAAAGCTTTGCCTCGTAGCCATACTCGTCGGCCGTTTTGATCAGCGCCTTTACATCCTTCGGAAAACAGCTTCCGCCATATCCGCAGCCGGGATAGATAAAGGAGTAACCGATCCGTCGATCGGATCCGATCCCCTTTCTGACCTTATTGACATCCGCCCCAACCATCTCGCAGATGCGGGAGATCTCATTCATAAAGGAAATCTTGGTCGCCAGCATGGAATTGGCCGCGTACTTGGTCATCTCAGCGCTGGCCACATCCATCAGGATAAAGTTTTCGGTATTCAATACATAATGCTTATAGAGCTCGCGCATCACTTCTGCCGCATCCTCATTATCCACACCGATCACGATACGATCCGGGCGCATGCAATCCGATACAGCCGTACCCTCTTTTAAAAACTCCGGATTTGAGATCACATCAAAGGTAAGATCCGATCCTCTCGCGTCGAGTTCCTCCTGGATCTTTGCCCTTACTTTACGCGCCGTTCCTACCGGCACCGTGGACTTATCTATCACATACATATGATGGCTCATATACTTACCGATGCTCTCGGCAACACTCAGCACATAATGAAGATCGGCACTTCCGTCCTCTCCCATGGGAGTTCCCACCGCAATAAAGCAAATGTCGCAGCGGTTTAATGCTTCCTGAATCTCCGTTGTAAAATGAAGCGATCCGCTCTCATAATTCTTTAATACCAGTTCGGAAAGACCCGGCTCATAAATGGGAATGATCCCCTTCTTTAATCTGCTGATCTTCTCTTCATCGACATCCACGCACCATACTTCGTTTCCCATATCGGAAAAGCAGGTACCTGTCACCAGCCCTACATATCCTGTACCAATTACCGCTACACGCATCGTCTTTCTCCTTTGTACCGCTCTGACAGAGCAGATTATATGCAATTATTGTACTAAAGCACGGCAAAAAAAGCAACCGTGGCAGACATCTGCCATTCCACGGATTCAGTATTCCCGCGCCTTCTCCGTTAAGTTGATCTCGATCGTCATATCCAGCGCCTCCGCCATCCGGACCATCATCTCCAGCGTCGGATTATAGTTGCCGCTTTCAAAGCGCGCGATATTGGGCTGACGTATCCCCGTACGCTTTGCCAGTTCCGCCTGTGAGATCTTCTTTCCTTTTCTCGCCTCCTTATAACGATTAATAACATTCTCCCTTACCGCTCGCTGTGTCCGATCGATCGAAACTTTCTTTTCCCCCTCTTCGTAAATAAATTCCATCTTGTCTGTTTTCTTCATCAAGAATACCCGCCTTTCCCCAAATGCCTGTCCGTTTTAACTCAATGAATGTCCTTTTATTTTACACTTATATATTCACATTTGCTTTGCGAACCGCCTCCGCAAATGCTTCTATTTTATCCGGATCCTTTCCGTACCCTTCCTGTTTTGATCTCTCCACGCCGGAAGAAACATCCACCAGATCCGGTGTGAATCTTCTCACTGCCTCTTCCACATTTCCGGCATGAAGTCCACCGGCTAAAAGAAAAAGTTTTTCATCTCTTTCGATCCTTTCCAGGATACTCCAGTCAAATGTCTGTCCGCTTCCCGGCGTTCCGGCGTCGAAAACAAAGCCCGCGATCTTTTCTTCCTGTCTGTAACGCTCATATTCTCCAAGGTCTTTTATGTTAAAGGCCTTCAGGATCGGAATCGAGGATTGTCTTAATACTTCCGGCGCAATTTCCCCATGGATCTGAAGATAGTCCACCCCGGTCGCAGCCGCCCGTTTTGCCTGTTCGGGCGTAGGGGCGATCATAACCGCAACCGCCTTAACCCCTTGAGGGAGTGCCGATCGTATCTCTTCCGCTCTTTCCGGTGATATATTCCGATGGCTTTTTGGAACAAACATAACCATCCCGGCCATAGCGATCTCCGGCGCAGTCAGCAGACCAGCCTCCTTGGGTAATGTCAGTCCGCAAATCTTGATCTTCGTCATATACTCTCCGTTTACTCTCTAACTACCACCTCATCATAAACACGAAGGACGGTCTTTACTTCCGGAGCCAGCCTAAGCCATTCCGGGGATATTTCTTTTCCGAGCGCGTGCGCGAGCATCGCTCTGACAAGCTGAAAGCCCGCCGCCCGCGAAGTTCCTGTTCCGGATGCCAGGCGCAGATTAATATCCATTAACTTCCAGGTTTCACCTTCTCTGATCCACTGTAAGTTAAAGACATTCGGAAAAGGAAGCGCGCCCGTCAATTTCCTGAGGGCATCGGCAATCTTTTCCTCTAACACGGCGTCTTTCGGGAAACGGGCCTTGGTACATACCCCGTTCTTCGTTTCCAGGCGTTCTCTGACGGCAAAGTACGTATCCTTCCTGTCATAGTAGACTTCCGCCGTTACCTCCTCCCCGTGGCAGTATTCCTGTACCACCAAACCTCTGGTACCGTTTGCCAAAAGGCTCTCTCCGTCCTTAACACCGGCGGCCATCGCGCCGAAACCGTCGATCGCCTTTACAAAATAGTGTTCTTCCGGATGGATCTCCTCTTTATCATACACCCGGATCGTATCGATCCCGAGATTTCTGCAGAGGTTGTATAATTTCTTTTTATCATTACAGTGTCCGGCCGTTTCCATCGTCGGAGCGGCACTGTTGATCCCCAGGACTTTCCACTCCTCGTTGTCCGGCGCAAATATCGTCTGCTCCCATGGAATCAGCGGGATGATGAGGTCAATCTTTTCCTCCGAGAGCAGTTTTTTTATATGTGCCTCGTACCCCTTGTCCCTGACAGCGGGAACCTTAAAAAAGTGATCCGCAAGAGTCGCTGCCGCCACCTTGTCGCGATCATTGATATCACTGACATACAGTTCGATCTCTTCCGGAAAATACTGCTTTGCGGTCTTGCAGATCTCCCAGGCCGAGCCGGTTCCTCCGGCTGTGATCCATAATTTCATCCCATCCTCCGTGATCTTCATATACTTTGCAAAATCAAAGACAGCTGATGTTGGAACCAAAAGTACCTTTTGCCCCTAACATCATATACATTTATTGTACTTCAAGGCACATTCACGGTCAACTTCAATAAAATACGGCGCAGACCCTTATAGGCTACGCCGTTATAAATATTCTTAAGAAGTCCCTTCATACAATGCGGCACCGCTTTCCCGTGCCTTATCTGATGAACATCTGAGACCAGTAATACTGATATCCTGACGAAACCTTGATAAATCCTACACCGATCTTGGTATAGTTAGGATTCAGGATGTTTGCCCTGTGTCCGGGAGAATTCATCCAGGCGTTTACAACTTCCTGCGGGGTCGTCTGACCGGCTGCGATATTCTCACCAGCCGCGCTATAACTGACACCATTCTGGGACAGAATGGAAAAGCAAGTCGACCCATCCGGTCGATTGTGAGACATTACAGATGTAATCTCATTTGCTCTTAAATTCGCGCAATTGGTAACCGCTGAATCCTTAACCAGAGCAGGGAGACCGTTTGCCACTCTCTGCTGATTGACCAATGCGATCACCTGATCCGCAAAACTGTTACCTCCGGCAGACGATACCGTAGTCGCGCCGGGTGTTTGGGACTGTCCGGATGCAACAGGCAATCCACTGCGTCCCTCTGCTTTGCCGCAAAGAATATAATGCTCATAATATGCGGGAAGATTGTCTCCAAACGCATTTACCAGATCCGGGTATCTCGTACGGTATGCATTTACATCAAACTCCGCGCTTCCCTGGCGGCCTTCCTTCATGCCGCATGTCAGGAAATGATTGAACAATAACGCCTCGTTACTGCCAAAGGCACTCTTTAAATCCGGATACTTAGCCGCATAAAAAGAAGCATCATATACCGCTGCATACTCGGCAGCCGTCGGAGCAGCATACGTATTCGCGGATCCAAAAACAGACGTTACCACTACTACAGCCATCAACAACAGGATCCTGATCCCGACCAACGGGGAAATATCTCTTTTTCTCATCATAATCAGTTCCTCCACCTCATTCAAAAGACATACCGTCGATCCCCTTTTCGACTCCAATGCCGGCGAAAGAAAGAATATTCCCTTACACAAATCCTATGAAGATCTTACAAAATAAAAACCGGCGGACCATGTGGTGGTCCACCGGCTTCCTATGCCTACTATTTTACCATTTATGTGCAATTCTTGCAATTTGGTATTATGCTAATTTTTATCTCCGGCTTTTCGTTGTTTTCACTAAGAAAAGCCCTCGATTTGTCCAATAATTCGGCATACATTACATTACTTTTCGAAATCCTCGTACTCTCTCTTCTTTCTGTCGAAATAGAGACCTCCGGCCAACGTTACACAGGATACGCCAACCAGTAACCTGATCGCGATCTCCCTGCTTCTCTCACCGGTCTCCGGAACAGTGTCCAAAGCCGACGATGTGATCTGAGAGTTGTCCTCTGTAGTAGCCGTACTGATACTTACGGAATCCGTCACCGTTACGATCTCCGAATATGCCGTTCCGATATATCCGTCGATCATATCATAACTCCAGCGGATAAACCTTCCGACATCATCCTGCGTCGGCGTGTACGTGAACGTATTGATCGTACCGGGGATCGGTACCCACTCGTTCGTTATCGTATCAAAGTACTGCCATTCCGAACTCTTTACGTGTACGGGGTTGATCGGAGTATCCGTTCCCGTCTCGTAGATCGTAACAATCGTTACCGGGGTTCCCGGCGTTATCTGTTGCTTGTCCGTAGCCGCGCCATTGGATGTATGCTGCTCTCCGGGTCCTACAGGCGGTACCGTTACCGTCACCGTTTCCGGTCTTCTGTCCGGTGTTGCCGGTTCCGTTACGGGTGTCGGTGTAGGCGTGCTCTGCGGTGCAAGCGTGCTCTCCGGTGCAGGCGTCTGTGAAGACTCCTCCGTGGTGTTCGGCGCAGGTGTATCTGCCGGTGCAGGTGTCGGTGTATTTCCACCCTCGGGTGATGTCGACGGCGCTTCCGACGGTGCTTCCGACGGTGCTTCCGACGGTGCTTCCGAAGGCGCCTCCGACGGCGCTTCCGACGGCGCTTCCGACGGCGCTTCCGACGGCGCTTCC
>CALDIE010000159.1 GCA_937901625.1 uncultured Lachnospiraceae bacterium | reverse complement strand
AGGCTACATCCGTAGTTCCCTGAAGACGGCATCCGTACTTTGAGGCCACACAGTCAAACCAGCCGACTCTTCTGGGACGTCCGGTAGTTGCGCCGTATTCACCGCCGTCACCGCCGCGTCTTCTTAACTCTTCTGCCTCATCTCCGAAGATTTCCGATACAAAAGCACCTCCGCCAACTGCGGAAGAATATGCCTTGCAAACAGTGATGATCTGCTTGATCTCATACGGCGGGATACCCGCGCCAACCGCGCCGTACGCAGCCAGGGTATTGGAAGAAGTGACCATGGGGTAAATACCGTGGTCGGTATCCTTCATCGTACCCAACTGTCCCTCCAAAAGGATGGTCTTTCCTTCCTTTAAGGCATTGTCCAAAAAGAGGGATACATCTGCCACATAAGGCTTCACCATCTCTCTGTACTCCATGAGCGTCTTAAAGAGTTCCCCGGGATCGATCTCCGGCTTTCCATACAGATATGTAAGCAATACATTCTTGGATGCGATCACACGCTCGATCTTTTTCTTTAAAGACTCCTCCTCAAAAAGTTCGCATACCTGAAAACCGGTCTTTGCGTATTTATCCGAATAGAAAGGCGCAATACCGGACTTCGTTGAACCGAAAGCGGCTCCCTTTAAGCGCTCCTCTTCATACTGATCGAAGAGAATGTGATAAGGCATCACCATCTGCGCTCTCTCGGAGATCAGGATCTTCGGCATCGGAACGCCCTCTTTCGTGATCGACTGAATCTCGTTAAACAAAACAGGAATATTCAGCGCTACACCGTTTCCGATGACACTGGTCGTATGCTCATAAAATACTCCGGAAGGAAGTGTATGCAACGCAAATTTACCATACTTGTTTTTGATGGTATGACCCGCGTTCGCGCCACCCTGAAAACGCACGATTATGTCCGCGTTCTCAGCGAGCATATCCGTGATCTTTCCTTTTCCTTCATCACCCCAGTTTGCACCTACTACTGCCTTAACCATGAGTTTTCCTCCTAAATGATCACTACATTACATCCTGTCCGTTCGGGAATGGGATCTCTCCTTCCTCCCATCGGACAAGAGCTCATAAGAAAAAGCAGGTCGTAAAAAACCCGCTTTTCCATCATTCAAGTCCTTTACTTAAAGAATATAACACGCAAATCCCATTTCGTAAAGTTTTTTATGTACCTCAGACTTTTACATCACCCTTGATCCCCAGAAGATCCCTGTTGGCCTCCAGTACCGGCTCCACAACATCCTTAAGATACTTTTCCACCTGTAAGGGTGCCCTTCCCACATATTTATCCGGGATCATCGTCTCCTCCAACTGCTCTCTCGTTAAATTAAAGGAAGGATCCTGAGCGATCAGATCAAGGAGATTGTTTTCCTTACCGTTTTCCTTAACATTGGCTCCGGCTTTCATAGAAAGTCCGCGGATCGTTTCATGCAATTCCTGGCGGTTTCCGCCGGCCTTGGTGGCATCCATCATGATATTCTCCGTTGCCATAAAGGGAAGCTCGCTCATCAGGTGCTTTGTGATCACCTTGTCATATACCACAAGACCGTCCACAACATTTAAGCACAGCTCCATGATGCCGTCGATCGTAAGGAATGCTTCCGCTACGGAAATACGCTTATTGGCGGAATCATCAAGCGTCCTCTCAAACCACTGGGTTGCGGAAGTGATCGCGGGATTTAACGCGTCGATGATCACATAACGCGCCAGGGATGCGATCCTCTCCGAACGCATGGGGTTTCTCTTATACGCCATTGCGGAGGATCCGATCTGATTCTTTTCAAACGGCTCTTCCACTTCTTTTAAATGCTGCAGCAGACGGATATCATTGCTCATCTTGTGCGCGGAAGCGGCGATCCCGGCCAGGATGTTGCATACTCTCGTATCCACTTTACGGGAATACGTCTGTCCGGAAACCGGGTAGCATGCCTTAAAGCCCATCTTTTCAGCGATCATCGGATCGATCTTATCGATCGTTTCCTGGTCACCGTTAAAGAGTTCCAGAAAGCTTGCCTGTGTACCGGTCGTTCCCTTTGATCCGAGGAGTTTCAGACTTCCGAGCACATAATCAAGATCCTCAAGATCCATCATAAACTCGTTTATCCAAAGAGTGGCTCTCTTTCCTACCGTAGTCGGCTGAGCCGGCTGAAAATGGGTAAATGCAAGAGTCGGCTCATCTTTATATTCATCAGCAAAACGTGAAAGCTTTTCTATAACATTTACAAGCTTTTTTAGAACGAGCTTTAATGCCTCATCCATAAGGATAATATCGGTATTGTCACCCACATAACAGCTGGTGGCACCGAGATGTATGATACCTGCCGCCTTAGGGCACTGCACCCCGTAAGCGTATACATGACTCATTACATCATGTCTTACCTCTTTCTCCCTTGCCTTTGCAACATCAAAATTGATATCGTCCGCATGGCTTTTAAGCTCCTCTATCTGCTCTGCGGTAATTACAGGCTTTCCGTTTTTTGAAAGTCCGAGTTCCATTTCGGTCTCCGCAAGTGCAATCCAGAGCCTTCTCCATGTACGGAATTTTTTCTCCGGTGAAAAAATAT
>CALDIE010000158.1 GCA_937901625.1 uncultured Lachnospiraceae bacterium | reverse complement strand
CCTGCTCCAGCTGTTCCCGGATCATCCGGTTCATTGGTATTGCGGATATTGATAGGGATCCCCTCCTGACGAACCGGGAAGATCGCGTCCTCATGAAGCACGCTCGCTCCCATGTAAGCCAATTCCCGGAGCTCTTTATATGTGATGATCTCTATCTTTTGCGGGTTCTTGATGATCCTGGGATCAGCTACCAGAAATCCCGATACATCCGTCCAGTTCTCATATACATCCGCGTGGATCGCTTTTGCCACGATCGATCCCGTGATATCGGAACCGCCTCTGGAGAAAGTCTTTACCTTTCCTTCCGCATCGGAACCATAGAAACCGGGTACTACAGCGTTTTTCTTTCCCTTTAAGGCTGCCCGGCAGATCTTCTGCGTCTTCTCGGCGTCAAATTCACCGGCCTCATCAAAAAAGATCACCGTAGCCGCATCCACAAACTCATATCCCAGATACTTAGCCATCACGATACCGTTTAAATACTCTCCGCGGGAAGCGGCATAATCCCGTCCGGCCTTGGCTTTAAAGTTTTTCTCGATGGTCTTAAACTCCTCATCCAGCGAAAGATCCAGTTTCAGATCCTTAATGATCCCGTCATATCTTTCTTTGATCGCGGCAAGCTCTTTATCAAACTTCCTGCCCTCTTCCACCAGGCTGTAGCAGCCATAGAGCATATCCGTTACTTTCGTATCCCTGGAATCACGCTTTCCGGGTGCGGAAGGAACAACGAACGTCCTTTCCTTATCGGAACGAATGATCTTTCCAACCTTTTCAAACTGCTCTCCGCTAGCCAAAGAGCTGCCACCAAACTTTACTACCTTTGCCATTATCTTATCCTCTTCTCTGTCTGATTTTTATCTTAAAATACACGGATCACGCCAAGCACCGAATTTCCGAGAGCTGCCGTCTTTTCCTCCAGATCCTTTGTAAGGATTTTGCCGGTCACAAAACCAACCTGACCTTCTACCGATGCGTCAACTTCTTCGACATCCTCAAATACCTGTCGGAACGCGTCCACACTGTCCGCGGAAACTCTTACGAAGAAGCGGCTCTTTGTCTCTTCAACGGGTACCACTTCCACCGTCTCCTCATCCCATCCGCCGGGAACGGACTTGCCTTCGCTCATCACGGCATCGACCACATCCGATACTACCGCGCTTGCAGTCGGCAGCTTTCCGGCGCCTCTTCCGTAGTACATCGTATCTCCGACCATATTGCCGGTGATCATGATCGCGTTGAACACATCAATAACGGAAGCCAGCGGATGATCTACAGGTACGAAGAACGGTGCCACCATTACGGAAAGTCGCTCATCCTCCAAAAGCTTAGTTACACCCAGCAGACGGATCGTGTATCCTGCGGCTCTCGCAAAAGCAAAATCCTCCGATGTGATCTGTGTGATACCTTTTGTGGAGATCGACTCACTGTCTACTCTGTGTCCCGTCATCAGACTCGAAAGGATCGCGATCTTTCTGCAGGCATCATGACCTTCCACATCGGCTTCGGGATTACGCTCGGCATATCCCTTCTCCTGCGCCTTTTTCAGAACAGGCTCAAGATCCGCGCCCTCTCTGTCCATCTTGGTCAGGATATAATTGGTCGTTCCGTTTAAGATACCGGCGATCCGTACGATCTTTTCTGCTGTAAGGGAACGAACAAACGGACGGATCACGGGGATACCGCCTCCCACACTGGCCTCAAACAGATAATTGCACCCGTTTGCTTTCGCCAAAGCCAAAAGCTCTGCGCCGTGCTTTGCCACCAGTTCTTTATTGGACGTACATACGCTCTTTCCTGCGCCAAGCGCTCTTTTGGTAAACTCAAAAGCAGCACCGACACCTCCCATTACTTCGCACACAACCGAAACTTCCGGATCTTCCATGATCACATTTACATCATGAACGATCTTATCTTCAAAGGGATCCCCCGGAAAGTCCCTGAGATCCAGAATATATTTTACATGGATATCTTCTCCGATCCTGCCGGCGATCAACTCATTATTCCCTTCAAGAACTTCCACTACGCCGCTTCCTACCGTACCGTATCCCAAAACTGCTACATTTACCATTTTTCTTCTTCCTTTCTGTCTTCTTTTCAGAATTCCCTTTTTTATTCCTTTGCCAGGATCTTTACATGATGAACTCCCTTTTGCCCTTCCAGCTGCGTGATCATCGCCGATATATCCCCTGTGTTTTGCAACACCTGAATACTCAGGCTTAAGGACGCCCTGCCATTTAACGGAATACTCTGGTGAATGGTCAGGATGTTCGCGTGATAATCCGCAACCGTCTTTAACACATCCGACAGATACCCGGGTTCATCATCCATATCAAAAGTCATGGTGATCGTCGTTCCGACCGCATTGTCATGGAAAGGAAAGATATCATCTTTATATTTATAGAAAGAACTCCGGCTGATCCCTGCCGCATCCACCGCTTCCTGAACCGAGCCGACCTTTTCCGTTTCCAGCAGACGTTTCGCCTCCACTACCTTAAGCAGCACTTCCGGCACTGCCTTTTGACGAACAACAAAGTATTTTGTCTGATCCTTCATAACGTCACCCCCGCACACGCAAAGCATTCCGGTGTGTTGTTTTTCCTACGCGAACAATTGTGTGCCACGAGCGATATATTACCACAGAAAAAAAGAGGAATCAAGCGATTTCTTATTTCTTCTTCCCCAACTCACAAAAGATCACCGTGCCGGCCGGTACTCCCCGGTTCTATCACGATACCCGCTATCTCTTCGATCGGTATCTCTTCACCCGACTCCATCATCACCTGCTTACGATACGGATCTATTTTTATAACATGCCCGAAAACCGTTTCGTAACTGCCGCCCTCCTTGGTCTTATCCGGCAGGAAGTAGCGTATCTCCACAAGCAGATCTTCTTTTCGATCTCTTATATACCTAAGCTTTCGATCGATAACCTCCATCTCCGACTCATCCAGAACCACCCTCTTTTGTGTCCGGCGTTCCACTTCTTTGATCACTTCCTCATAACCGGAAAGCGCTGCAAACGGCGCAAACTGCGCCGCCCTTTTATAGTTCGGCATACGATGACGGTTTTTGGGCTCCCAGGGCGGAAGATCTATGATATCATCATACTTCCCCATTTATTTACTCACTCCTCGTTACCATCCATAGTTTACAAACTCTTAGGAAGAAAAAATACCGCCAGCCGTTTCCGGCAGACGGTATTTCCCCATTCTCATTAATCTCCGATAATCGTGGCTTACTTTAAGATCTGAATATTGCCGATCACAGGAAGAGGCTTGTCCTCATTCTTTGCGGCACTGATGATGCCCATGATCGCAAATACAAATATTACAAGTGAAAAAACAGCTGCAACATATTTAACGACAGGAACCACCGAAAGCACATTCATAACAATAGCCGCAATATCCAGCACCAATGCCTGATTCAAGTGGAACTTTCCACCCTCCTTATCACCTGCCACATAAGCAATGATCCATCCGATGATTCCGATGTATGCTACGATACCTGTTGCTTTTCTATCCATAATTTAATTCTCCCTTCTATATTCTCCCTCTTGTGGGTAACTGCATATCACGTTCATGATACAGTATTTTTTTATATATATCAAGTTTTTTTTACCAATTCATATTTATGATGTCGGGGGTCAAAAGTCTTTGCCCCCATATGAAACCATCACCGTTTTCAGGGATAATACACATCCAGGTCCACATCTCCTTCCACACCCGGAATCTGCCCTACATTGTCCCGTTGCCATAAGATGTATTTACCCGCATAGGATGTGGAGGATGTATAATGCGCCAGCCATACCGTATGTGTCGCCGCGCTCGGAGCCCATATACTTTCCAGATAAGATTTGCTTCCGTAAAGCATGGTTTCATATCCCGCTTCATTGAGAGCCGCATCAAAAGCTTCGTACAATTGATTCAGATCCGAGAAGTTGATCCCGTAATCTTCAAAGTGTGTATAATCCTCCCAATCATATGCGATCGGAAAATCTAACGGTTCTCCGTCGAGTACCTTAAGAAGCCATTGCACATGCCTGCGTACTTCCGTCGCAGTCCTCTCCTCCGCATGGTAATAAATTCCGATCTTCAGACCGGCTGCACGGGCATTTTGAAGATTCTGCTCATAATAGCGATCCACATATACCGCCCCGTCGTCATATCCGCCGATTCTCATGATCACAAACTCGCATCCTGCCTCCCTTACCTTTTCAAAATCGATCTCCCCCTGAAATCTGGATACATCGATTCCTACCATCGTCTGTTCCGTCTTTTTCGCCGATACAAAAGAAGCGTACGGAATTCGGGCTCTCGTATTTATCGATTCCGGGACAGTATTTACCACGTGGACCGTCATCTGTGTCCCCATGGTATTGCCGGAAGCATCCGATATCAGTAAAGAGAGCGGATAATTTCCTTCTGGAAGATTTCTGTTTCGTTTTCGAGATTGTACGTCAGCAGAGCGTTCATATGTTCGCGCAAACCCACATCGACAGGTGAAAGATGAAAGATAAGATGTTTCTTCAGATAGAGGGTCTTGTTCCAGATGCTCTGATTGGGATAGAGCATCTCCAAAAGGAGTCCTGGGGAAATGCAAAATAGGCGGCACGACAAACCTGTGCTCATCTCGAAATGGCTGTAGATGACATTGGGGCTGCCGATGAATACATCGTCTTTCTCAATAGTCACTTCAATACCGTCCATCTCAAAACTGAAAGATCCGTTACTGCATATAGCGATAAAGACCATGTCGGTCTGCATGGAGTGCATACGGGGGGTGAAAGTCAAATGGTTGATAATCGATAGATCGGAAGAGCGTCGTGTAG
>CALDIE010000157.1 GCA_937901625.1 uncultured Lachnospiraceae bacterium | reverse complement strand
CACTTCGCGAGGATCAGTGGTGAAAAAATGAATCACCGCAACCTTCAGATGATGTTTGATAAGGTTTCGAACGGTGTGCTCATGGTATCGGAAGCCGGGGATATGAACCGTGACACCCTTGAGAATATTGTCAAGATGCTCGAGAGCATGCAGTCCGGACTTGTGATCATCCTGATGGACCGCAAGAAGCGCATGGATGCTTTGATGAAAAAGTTCCCGCCGATCGAGGGATATTTCTCTTCCCGCGTGGATATCACACAGATGAACAATGATGCTTTGGTGGCATACGCCAAGCAGTATTCGGTCCGCAGAGAGTACGTGATCGATGAGACACGTGCCGTCCTTGCTTTGCATAAGCTGATCTCCGCCATGCAGGCCGGCGGTCGCGTGGTGACCAAGGTTCAGGTGGAAGAGTTCGTAGACCATGCCATCGAACGCGCGAAACACTTTAGTTTTTCGGCTTACGGAAGACTGTTGATGGGGCGCCTGTATGACAAGGAAGACCGGATCATCTTAACGGAGCGGGATTTTGATTTTGATCGATATATCCGCCGCCGGGATACTGAAGATGACGAACGTGGATAAGACATCGAAAAAGTAGTGAAAAAATATACAGATAAGTGTAAAATAAGAGGAGGAAAATGAGGGGAAAGGAAAAAACTATAGGATTGGGAGGTTAGTGTATGGCAACAAATAAGGCCGAAGGAAGAAAGACAAAATCTTTGCAGGAGGAGACAGTTTTTATTTCCGAAGCTGACCAGTATGTGTTCGGTCAGGGGACCCATTACGATATCTACAAAAAACTGGGATCTCATCCTTGCACAAAGAACGGGAAGAAGGGAGTATTCTTTGCTGTCTGGGCACCGCATGCACGCTGGGTCAGTGTGGTCGGTACGTTTAATGAATGGAATATTTCCGCGAATCCGATGGAGAAGATCGGGGAGGGCGGGATATATACCGTGTTTGTCCCCGGGATAAAAGAGGGAGAACTGTACAAGTATTACATCGAAACGGCGTCCGGCGAAGGGATCTACAAGGCAGATCCGTACGCGAACTATGCGGAGTTACGCCCCGGAACGGCTTCGATCATATACGATATCAAAAAGCTTTCCTGGGATGACGACAAGTGGCTTTCGGAACGCAGCAGGAAGAATTATTTTGCGGAGCCGATCGCCATATATGAGTGCCACATCGGTTCCTGGATGAAACATCCGGACGGTACGGAGGATGGATTCTACACCTATCGTGAATTTGCCGATCGTATCACGGAATATCTGTCGGAGATGAAGTATACCCATGTGGAACTGATGGGGATCGCGGAGCATCCTTTTGACGGTTCCTGGGGATATCAGGTGACCGGTTACTATGCGCCGACTTCCCGCTACGGAACACCGGAAGATTTTGCCTACCTGGTAAACAAACTCCACAACGCCGGCGTGGGCGTTATCCTTGACTGGGTACCCGCGCACTTCCCGAGAGATGCTTTCGGTCTGGCTGATTTTGACGGGGAGGCTCTTTATGAGCATCCCGATTCAAGACTGGGCGAGCACCCTGACTGGGGTACCAAGATCTTTAATTACAGCAAGAATGAAGTTCGCAATTTCCTTATTGCCAACGCGCTTTACTGGATCCGTGAATTCCATATCGACGGACTTCGCGTTGACGCGGTGGCTTCCATGCTTTACCTCGATTACGGCAAGCAGGATGGTCAGTGGGTAGCCAACAAGTACGGCGGAAATGAGAACCTGGATGCCATTGAGTTCTTTAAGCATTTGAACTCCGTGATCCGCGGAATGGGTAACGGTGTAATGACGATCGCGGAGGAGTCAACCGCCTGGCCGAAAGTAACGGCCGCGCCCGAAGATGACGGTCTCGGATTCACCTTTAAATGGAACATGGGATGGATGCATGATTTCTGCGATTACATGAGGCTCGATCCCTATTTCAGAAAAGACAATCATTACAAAATGACCTTTGCCATGAGCTACAACTGCGCGGAGAAATACATTATGCCGCTGTCGCACGACGAAGTGGTACACTTAAAGTGTTCCATGGTCAACAAGATGCCCGGCTACCAGGTGGATAAATACGCGAACCTCCGTGTGGGCTATGCTTTCATGTTTGGCCATGCCGGAAAGAAACTTCTCTTCATGGGTCAGGAGTTCGGTCAGGAGAGAGAGTGGAGCGAGAAGAGAGAGCTCGACTGGTTCTTGCTCGGCGAGGATCTGAACAAGGGCATGCTTGAGTATGTAAAGGATCTGCTGAAACTCTACACTTCAAACCGCTGCCTCTATGAACTCGATGACAGCTGGGACGGATTTGAGTGGATCAACGCAAACGACTCCTACCGGAGCACCTACAGTTTTATCCGCAAGTCCAAAGACGGCAAGAACAATATGGTCTTTGTGCTGAATATGACGCCGATCGCCAGAGAGGATTATATGGTGGGCGTGCCGAAGAAGGGTAAGTATAAACTGGTTCTTAATTCGGACGAGGCTAAGTACGCCGGCCAGGGACATGTCCTTCCCGCGGAGTTAAAGGCTCAGGAGATGCAGTGCGATAACAAGCCGTATGCCATCAAGTTTGATCTGCCGCCGTATGGGGCAGCCGTCTATGAGTTTTCTTATTGAACGCAGTTCAAGCAATCCCCCACTTCAAGCGCGATGAGCGCTAAGTGGGGGATAAGATGCTTGTTTCAGTCGGGG
>CALDIE010000156.1 GCA_937901625.1 uncultured Lachnospiraceae bacterium | reverse complement strand
GAAGAGGAGGAGATGATCGTATCCGCCCTTAAGGATGTGCGAAGAGTGATGACCGGCAAGGCGTGTTATTGCCGTTATCCGCTGGAACTTCTGGAAGATTTTCGGATCCGTATGCCGTATGGGATCATACAAAGTAAAACACTATACAAAAATCTGGAAGGATGTACGGAAATCTATATCTTTGCCGCTACGATCGGGACGGCTTTTGACCGGATGATACAAAGAAGCCGTGTGCGCTCCATGGCACAGACTGCCATCTATCAGGCGTGCGGAGCGGCAGCAGTGGAAAGTGTTTGTGATATGTTAAATGAAAAACTCCGCATAGAGGCAGAGGCGGAAAACAGGCATCTTCACAGACGATTCAGCCCCGGCTACGGAGATCTTTCCCTGGAAAACCAGAAGGGTGTGTTTGAGGTACTGCGGCCGCAAACACAGATCGGTCTTACACTAATGGATACACTTATCATGGCACCGGAAAAATCCGTGACGGCGATCATAGGAATTGAGTAAAAAGCATCGGAGAGTTGACTATGGATCTGATACAACATTTGCGGGAAGGATATACATTTTTTGACGGAGGCTGCGGAACCATTCTGCAGGCTGCGGGACTTATGCCCGGAGAACTTCCGGAGACATGGAATGTTACGCACAAAGAGGTTATAAGGAAGATGCACTATGATTATCTTCTGGGCGGAGTAAATATCCTTAAGACCAACACCTTTGGCGCCAACTGCATGAAGTTTACGGATGAGGAAGGGGATTTTACTCTGAAAAACCTTATCTGCGCGGCAATCGATAACGCGAGGGAAGCTATCCGTGCGATCGAAGAAAAAAGAGGACTCGACGGAGAAAAACTGCCCGTAACGGAGTTTGCAAGGGCATCTAAAGATCACTATGTCGCTTTGGACATAGGACCTTTAGGAAAATTGTTAAAACCCCTGGGAGACCTCGAATTTGAAACGGCTTATGAAACGTTTAAACGAACGGTGGAGATCGGCACGGAGTATGGCGTGGATCTGATCCTTGTAGAGACGATGAATGATATTTACGAGGCTAAGGCAGCCGTATTGGCGGCCAGGGAAAGCGGTCTGCCGGTCTTCTTAACGACAGCCTATGATTCTACCGAAAAGCTTTTAACCGGCGCGGATCCGAAGACCGTGGTGGCCGTTGCGGAAGGACTTGGCGTGGATGCGGTCGGAGTGAATTGCAGCCTCGGACCCGAGGAGATGTATGGTATCGTCGAATCGCTGTGCCGGTACGCTTCGGTACCGGTGATCGTAAATCCCAATGCGGGACTTCCGCGTACCGTAGATGGTAAGACGGTGTATGATATCACACCCGCGCGCTTTACCGAAGCGATGCTTAAGATCGCGGAGTACGGCGCCAGGGTACTGGGCGGGTGCTGCGGAACGACGCCTCCCCATATCGGAGAGATGATCTCAAAGGTAAAAGAGACGGTTCCCGTTCCCCTTACGGAGAAAGATCATACGCTGATCACTTCTTATACCCATGCGGTGGAATTCGGACGCAAGACGATCCTGATCGGTGAGCGTATCAATCCCACGGGAAAGAAAAAGTTTAAGGAAGCGCTCAGAGAGCACAATATGGATTATATCCTTCAGGAAGGTCTGACACAGCAGGACAGGCACGCGGATGTGTTAGATGTCAACGTCGGCCTCCCCGAGATCGATGAAGTGGCGATGATGATCGAGACGGTCGAACAGCTTCAGGCGGTGACCGATCTCCCGTTGCAGATCGATACGACGGATCCTGTGGCGATGGAAAAAGCACTCAGGATCTACAACGGAAAACCTATGATCAACTCCGTTAACGGCAAGGAAGAGGTGATGAAAGAAATCTTTCCGCTCGCAAAGAAATACGGAGGACTGGTAGTTGCTTTGACGATCGATGAAGAGGGAATTCCGACAACTGCGGAGGGAAGACTTAAGATCGCGGAAAAGATCTACGCTAAGGCAGCGGAATACGGGATCAAAAAGAAGGATATCATCATCGACCCCCTGGCTATGAGTATTTCTGCCGAAGCAGACAGCGCGAAGGTAACACTGGATGCGCTTAGACTGATCCGGGATAAGCATCACGGAATGACAAGCCTTGGCGTTTCCAATATTTCTTTCGGTCTGCCCAATCGTGATCTGGTCAACGCGACATTCTTTACGCTGGCGATGCAAAACGGTTTAAGCGCTGCCATCATGAATCCCGGATCAACGGAGATGATGAAGTCGTATTATACCTACAATGCGCTTCAGGCATTGGATGACAACTGCGGAGATTACATCACATTTGCATCGGAATACGCGTCTCTTCAGGCATCAGCCGCTTCTGTCTCCGGTGCGGGTTCACCGCAGCCGGCGGCATCGCAGACATCTCTTGCGGATGAGATAGAGGATGAAAGAAAACGTCCGCTCGTTACATCGATCATGAAAGGATTAAAAGAAAGAGCCGCGTCACAGACGGGAGAGTTACTCGATGGCGGTATGGATTTTCTGGAAGTGATCGACGGAGCGCTTGTCCCGGCGCTTGATATCGTCGGAAAAGGCTTTGAAAAAAAGACGGTATTTCTGCCGCAATTGCTGATGTCCGCGGAGGCAGCCAGCAGTGCCTTTGCCGTGATCCGTGAGCGGATGAATGCCTCCGGAAAAAAGGAGGAAGTAAAGGGACGTATCATTCTGGCAACGGTCAAAGGGGATATTCACGATATTGGAAAGAATATCGTGAAAGTCTTATTGGAAAACTATGGATATGAGGTATTGGATCTCGGAAAAGATGTGGATCCTGAGGTCATCGTGGAAACAGCCATCAGGGAAAATATCAGGCTGGTAGGTCTAAGCGCTTTGATGACGACTACCGTTCCCGCGATGGAGGAGACGATCCGTCAGTTAAAGGAAGCCGGTGCGGATTGCAAGACCATGGTCGGAGGCGCGGTGATGACGCCGGAGTATGCGGAGATGATCCATGCGGATTCCTATTCCAGGGACGCGATGGGGGCGGTGCGTTACGCGGAGTCTTTGTTTGCAGTACCTTAATGTACATATGTACATACCGACGGCGAGGCGGAAACAAAGGCGGGGGAGATCGTCGTATATGTCCTTAAGGGAGGGCTGAGGTTTCCGGTATAGGGTAATAGAAAATTTTTACATATATCTGCAAACTGTGATATAATCAGATGTGATTTGCCGATCATACACAGGTGATATCAATATCGAGGATTTTCAGGAGGAAGAAAGAATGTATTCACTGGAGGAATTAAGAGCGGTTGATGCCGAGATCGCGCAGGCGATCGTAGATGAGCAGAATCGTCAGAACAGCCACATCGAGCTGATCGCGTCGGAAAACTGGGTAAGCCATGCTGTAATGGCGGCTATGGGAAGTGTGCTTACCAACAAGTACGCGGAAGGATATCCCGGAAAGAGATATTATGGTGGATGTGATTGTGTGGATGTTGTAGAGACCCTGGCAATCGAGAGAGCAAAAGAGCTCTTTGGATGTGAGTATGCCAATGTTCAGCCCCATTCCGGCGCGCAGGCAAACCTTGCGGTTCAGTTCGCTATTTGCCAGCCCGGCGATACGATCATGGGTATGAATCTCGATCACGGCGGACATCTGACA
>CALDIE010000155.1 GCA_937901625.1 uncultured Lachnospiraceae bacterium | reverse complement strand
ACACCTTGAGTATTAGAGTCATGTAAAGTCGAATAATTCCCTGATCCTCTATGCTCCTCCATTGTCAGGATAGCTAATGGCGAATCTACTGTTTGTCCTATATGATGTAATTCATAGGATTCACCCGTCAATGGATTAATCGGCGGATTTCCTAATTTCATCCTTTCAAGATTGGTTACTGTACGCCCTGCCAAATCACTCTCATATGATAAATCAATATCTCTAATCAGGGCTACTTGATCATTTATTACCACGGGAAATAGCCTTGCCTGATCATATATTGTCACTTCCTCTGCATTTCGAATCAATTTCATCACTTCGAGAGGATATTTGGTTCTGATACAAATATTAGCAAACTCTTCAATAGTAAGTCCTGCTTTTTCTGCAATTTCTACAATCTCTTTATACTCATCATATGTATGGATCTGCCTCAAAAACCTTGCCGAAAGATTGTTTTCCTTTAATATTAAAGCAACTTCATTCATTGTTAGTCCACCTAGTGAAGCCATTTTTAATAATAGACTTTCGTAAGTTGCTCCTACTATCATTCCAGTTAATGCACCAGACCTAAAATCTTCACTACCTACTAACAATGCGTCCTTAGAAGCTTCTCTCCAATTGCCTGTCCTATAGCCCTCAACAACTGTCGTCAGTACAGCCGAAGTAACCCCTGATAACAAAGCAAATTCTGCTGCTTCCTTAGCAGATGCCGCAAAAATCGCACTTACAGCATATGCTCCCATACCATCTGTAACCACAGAAACCGTCACACTTATCAATATCACTCCGGTTCCAATCGCAACATTTCTTACAACCTGATTAAAAATGTCATTATAATCCTCAAATTCAGTAACCACAGTCGTCCCATCGTCACCTAACGAAAAAACGTATTTTGTCCCTTCAAAACTTCTCTCTACATCCTCAAGAGAATACCCGAAGTATATGTTTTCCTTAGAATTGTATACCAATTCTTCTATATACTCTTTTGAAATATAAATTGCGCTTACATCCTCTACTATACAATCCTCGGTTAACTCTGCCTCAAGTTCGGATGATATAATAGCCTCTATGTACTCTATAAAATCCGGGTCATTGATTCCATAAAAGTCAGGCTCTTTCAGCTGATACGCATGATTTACATCATCCAATGAAAGACTACTTTGTTCAACACTAATATCAGAAATGATTTCCGTTGAATATGATTGTTCTTCCGTAATAGCATTTTCTTGCAAGGGCATAGAAAGATTGTTCCCATCTGATGTATCCTTATTATCTTCGGAACTATTTTCTTGACTTAGATTTATATCTCCATCCTGAATCTGTGCTACATTCTGCGTACATCCGGTCAGCACAAAAATCAACGCCATCAGCATAGAAATTGCTCTTCTTATATTTTTCATCCTAACTCCTTTCCCCTTCATCGGGATTAGTGTTATTCTTTATCATTTCCACTATTGTCATCCTTATTATTGTGGAAACTATACGGATTTATATTCTTTACGTCGTCAATCGGCTTCTTATTGTTGGACTCAATTCCAGCTGCATTGGTTATATTTCCTGCATTGTTCTCAACTTTTTTTGATGTTCCCTGATTCTTTTTAAAGAATCCAACAACACCTCCTACTATCACAATAAGCAAAACAAACGGCCATACCACAATCTTCTTAGGCGTTGTTTCCTCCGTTTCTTCCACATCAACGTCTGTAGACGTAATCTGACGTTCTTCTGATGCATCCACCACCGGATATGGTGTATCCGTGGGAACAGGTGTTGTCTCAATTACCGGTTCAGCTGTTATCTCCGCCGGTGACTGTGTCACTTCCGGTGTCGACTCCGGTTCACTCGTAGCCTCCGGTTCCGGCACTTCCGTTACCTCAGGTTCAGGTGTTACCGTCGGTTCAGGTGTCGGCATGATAAGTTCACCGTTATTTCCTATTCTGGCACCCTCAGCAAGATAAGATTCAATTTCCCTAACCGATAATCCGGTTGCGGACATTGCTCTTAAAAACTCATCCGTTCCTACATAAAGTATCTTTACAGTATGTTCTCCCGTATAACGATTGGTTACATCTATCTTGTAGATGCCTTCATCAGTATATTCATCCCCGTCTTTTGCAGGACGATTGAATCTTACATCTTCGACTCTTCCGTTTGTTCCGTTCTGTAAGACAGATCTGGTCACCTGAATATCTAAATATCTGGATCTTGCAAGGTCTAATCGAAATCCATTAGGCGTGATTGCATTGTCGACCATTTCGGCCCCGGTTGAGATGTCAAAAGGAAATGCCATACAGTTACCATTTCTGATGGAAAAACTGAAAAAGATCTTGTAATCTGTGTAACTGTTTATTCCGGTTGAATCACAAATCTCATAATCCAAAGAGACTTCATAATCGCCTTCTTCAAATAATACGGCACGGGTATTGGCTCCAGTCGTGGCACATGCCGCCAAAAAATCCGTATATATTACAGGTGTCTGCTTAACGCCTTCTCTATTCGTATACTGGATGATCAGTGTACCTCTTCTAAAATTAGTCTTAGCCGTTTGAAAATATTGATCATATCCGTTTGTATCTTCGTTAATAAATACTTTATCGTTTCCATTTAACGAATAGATATTCTGGGCAAGATTAAACCATAAGGTAACCTTGTCTCCTACATTCTTTAAAAATACGGTATTTCCATGTTCATCCGTCATATCCCTTGTGTATCCGTTCACAAAGAAACTACCTATATTCCATCCATAATGAGGATCTTTACTATCAATCACGTTATTGCCCGAAAAACCGTTGTCTTTTCCTGTATTTACGGCACTTCCCAGTGTCACTTTGGGGGTCGCATTAGCATTACTGCTATTCCTTTCTGCAGAGTTTACAGCATAGAATTCATAAACCTCCGCCACCTTTCTGTGATCATAATTGTTAACATTTACCCATGCATACGTTCTGGTCCCCTGAAGAATCTTTTGGGCATAGGCAACGGTTACTCTGTAATAGCAACCATTGATCAGTTGGATATCTTTCGCTGAATAAAAGGATTCCGCTAATGTGTTGCTACCCTTCGAAAAAACATCTGTCATAACTGTATCCGTCACCCAATTGATTCCGTCCAAAGATGTCTGAACGATCAATGCTCCCGATTGTATCTTTGCTCCCAACTCAATACCATCTATCGCCTTTTTATTGTCACTCTCTAAATTCCAGTTATCTTCCGTTGACGGATACAACGCAGTTAGATTTCTCTCATAAGAAAAAGTGATTACGCCATCTTTTACATCATAACTGGACTTTCCGTTACTTGTTGTATCTGTAAAATTACCCGTAATCGTCAGTTTCCCTACATAACCGCTTCCGTTCATGGAAGAGCCGCCAGAACTCGAAATTTCGTAATTACTATTTTCTCCAAATGTATAAATATAACCTCCGGGCGTCACTGTAACATCAGCTGCTTTAGTCTGAATACTTCCACTTTCTGCTATTCCACTCAACGAAAACAATACCATTACTGCTGCCATCCATAATGATGTCAGATGCCTAATTTTCGTCTTTCTAATCATTCAAAATCCCTCCTCCGTCAATACCCATTCTTTCTTCATTAATTATATCCTTTCTCAAACGATGGGATTGCCCCCAAAAAGGTGGTAGTATGCTTACGTCCTCTCCAAATAAAAAAGCGCCCGCATGTCTGCAGACGCTTCACCACACTATCCTTCAACAACCTTCACGATCCTTTCAAATCAAGATGTTCTCTGATCATACACCTTCAAATAGCCAAATGGTAGAAAAGCGCAAAACTGACAGGGGAAAGGATAAAAATTTTCATAATGAAAATCACTTATTCAACAGATCATATAACCGCTCTCTTAAGTACACTCTCCTTTGAACCGTGTCCGGGATCTCTTTCCTGGCCTTTTCGCGGATACGCCCCATCTCGTCGTTGATCTCACCGACGTTATCCGGAAGTACACTTTTTAATAAGCCCTTGATGTGCCGGACAAGATAGGGGCTCTTGCCGCCGCTCGAAACAGCGCAGACCACGTCACCGTCTTTTACAATGGCCGGAAAGATAAAAGTACAGAGTTCCACATCATCTACGATATTTACCGGGATCTTCCTCTCTTTAGCAAGACGGCTGATCCGCGCATTTACCTGCCGGTCATCCGTTGACGCAACGATCAGGGTATAGTCCTCCGCATCCACATCGCTATCAAGGAACTCTCTCTGCTGCAGCGTATGCGCCATACTCTTTGCTTTATCCGTGGCATCGATCGAAATCAGGGTAATGATCGCGTTAAAGTCATGAAGAACCTGCACCTTGAGTTCCCCTTCTTTTCCGCCACCGACTACCAGCACCTTCTTCCCTTCAAGATCTACCATCATCGGAAAATAAGACATATCTTTCCACCTCTTCTTCTCTTATTTCGCAAGCACATACGGATACAGAGTATCCGCATCCTCCGATTTTTTAACCACAGCTCCGAACACTTCTCTGATCGCATCCGTCTCTTTAAGGACCTCCGCCGCCGTACCGGACCGTTTGATCTTTCCGACATCCATCAGCACGATCCTGTCCGCATAAGAAAAACCCTGCTCTATGTTATGGCAGGGCATCACCACGCCGTGTCCCCTCTTTACCAGTTCCTTTACGATGTCAAAATACAGGTTCTGGCTTTCGATATCCATATAGGTCGTCGGCTCATCCAGGAGCATGATGTCCGCCCCCTGGGCAATCGTCATGGAAAGGTAGGCTCTTCTTAACTCTCCGCCGGATAACTCCGAGAGATCCTTTTGGGCGAACGCTTCCATATGCGTCAGAGCAAGGGCATCCGCTACCTTCCCGTTATCCTCCTTAGACATCTTCCGGTTGTTTCCGTGCCAGGGGAAACGACCGTGTTCCACCAGTGTGGAAACATCCATACTCACCGGCTTAACGATCTGCGGAAGATAGGAAATCTTCTTTGCTCTCTCCCTGTGGGTGTACTTACGGCACTCTTTCTCCCCGATCCGGATCGAACCGCTGTAGGACATTATGCCGGAAACGGACTTTAACAAAGTTGTCTTGCCGCATCCGTTCTTTCCGATGATGACCGTTAAATGACCTTTCTCAAAGCGCTCCTTATCAACATGGATCGTCTTGCCATCCGGATATTGTGTTGTCAAGTTTTCTATCTCGATCAATCCGCACCCAACCTCTTTCTCTTCTTTACAAGGATCCATACCAAGAACGGTGCCCCGATAAGACTAAGCAAGAGTCCGCAGGGAAGTTCATACGGAAATACCAGCAGTCTCGCCAGGGTATCGCACACAAGCATAAACGACGCTCCCACCGTCATACATAAGATACATGCACTTTTGCTGTTACCGACATGGAGCATTCGCACACAGTTCGGAACGATAAGTCCCACAAAACTTAACAGCCCGCCCATACAGATGGAAGCACCGGCTAAGAGTGCTGCGCACAGGATACAGATATAACGATACCTGTGCACATTCAGCCCCAACCCCTGTGCCGTCTCATCACCGAGGCTTAAGATATCGAGCCCCGGAACCGTCCAAAGAGCAACTGCCAGTCCGATGATGACTAACGGGACCGCAAACACAATCCCCCGGTAACTGACCGACGAAAACCCTCCGATCTGAAAAGCCGCCCGATCCGCTACCGTCTCCGGTTTTAACGATATGATCACATCGATCAGCGACACACACACAGCGGAGATTGCGACACCGGACAGGATCACCGAAGTCTTCGACATCCCGGTCTTAGCGGATAAGATACTGACAAATACCGTCACAACAAATGCTCCGGCAAATGCCATGATGCACTTTACTCCGATCTGAAACGGAAAGAAGAGCGCGGAAAGAAGCACAAACAATCCCGCGCCGTTATTGATCCCAAGGATTCCCGGTGATGCGATCCGGTTATCCAGACTACCCTGTAACAGGAACCCGGAGACAGATAAGGCGGCACCGCACGCGGCCGCCGCCAGGATTCTCGGCATCCTGACCTGGTAGAGGATGACTTTATTACTCTCACTTCCGTTCCCCGTAAGGACGGCTACGATATCGCTCGTGCTTATGGCGCTGTTTCCCGCCAGCAATGCAATGAGCGCGATTGCAACCATTCCGATCACGGAGATCATGATCTTACGTTTCATCTGTTTCACTTTCCATAAATGAACTTCTTAATATCGCAGGGGAAAAAACTTCTGATTTAGATATTTTTTTATATC
>CALDIE010000154.1 GCA_937901625.1 uncultured Lachnospiraceae bacterium | reverse complement strand
CCTGTGATCGTGCAGAAGCTTGCGGATTATGGCATTGCGGCGACGCACCGCTGTCTTCCTGGGGACGATCGCGCCGCCATCACCCGGGCCGCGATGGACTTCCGGGCGGCGGGCTGCGACCTGATCCTCTGCACCGGGGGCATGAGCGTGGACCCGGACGACAACACCCCCGGGGCCATTAAGGCCAGTGGGGCCCGGATCGTCACCTACGGCGCGCCGGTGCTGCCGGGCGCCATGTTCCTGCTGGCGTACACGGAGGCAGGAATTCCCATTATGGGACTGCCGGGCTGTGTGATGTATGCGAGACGGACGATCTTTGACCTGATCCTGCCGCGCGTACTTGCGGAGGATGAGATCACGCCAAAAGATCTGGCACGATACGGAGAGGGCGGACTTTGCCTAAACTGTGAGGTCTGCACTTTCCCGAAGTGCGGATTCGGAAAGTGCTAGAGGAGTATGGGTAAGGAAACGTTAAGGGAAAGGATATAGGTGCGGGCTATGCTTACACATGTAGATGAAAATGGGCACGCAGCAATGGTAGACGTAACCGACAAGGCTGTGACGGAGAGGATCGCTGTTGCAAGCGGTCGCATCACAGTCGGAGAAGAGGCATTTACGGCCATCCTTGAGGGGAATGTACCCAAAGGGGATGTATTTGCGTGCGCGAGGATCGCAGGTATCATGGCAGCCAAAAAAACATCCGATCTGATCCCGTTGTGCCACCCTTTGGCGCTTACAAAAGTAGCGGTGGAATTTACGCCCCTTAAGGAGGAATACGCCATCGAATGCAGGAGTACGGCTAAATTATCCGGTAGGACCGGCGTTGAAATGGAGGCGTTGACGGCTGTTAGCGTAGCGCTTCTTACGATCTATGATATGTGCAAAGCCATCAATAAAAGGATGGAGATCTCAGAAATCCGCCTGGAGGAAAAAGATGGCGGAAAGAGCGGACACTTTATACGCCAGACGCCTTAAAGTATCCGGAAAAAGGGAGATTACAAAATAATAAACAGGAAAAGGAAAAACGAAAATGAATAAAGTATTTAACAAGAGAATGATAGCAACAACGGCAGCAACAATGATGATGGCAGCTTCTTTAAGCGCTTGCGGTGAGAAGACGGAAACCGTATCAAATGTTACAGATGCCGCATCTAACGCAGCGGACAGCACACAGACTACGACAGATACGACGCAGACGGCAGTGGATACTCAGATCGACACCGCGCAAACCGAAACCACAGCAGACAATACGGTAACGGATGCTACAGGAAGCATAGATGTCGGATCCGGTGAGATCATCGTATTTGCGGCAGCATCCATGACAGAGACTTTAACCGAAATCTCCGAGACATATATGGAGCAGCATCCCGAAGTAACGATCAGTTTTAACTTTGATTCTTCCGGAACATTAAAGACACAGATTCAGGAAGGCGCTGCCTGCGACCTCTTTATCTCCGCAGGACAGAAGCAGATGAACCAGTTAGATATCAACGCATCCTCCGAGGTTAATACGGAAGGTCTTGATTATGTGATCGAGGACAGCCGTATCAATATTCTGGAGAACAAAGTTACCCTTTGCGTACCTGAGGACAATCCGAAAAACCTGCAGACATTTGACGATCTCGCAGAGGCACTTAAGGCAGGAGATATCCTGTTTTGCATGGGTAACTCCGATGTGCCTGTAGGACAGTATACACAAAAGATCCTGGCATACTATGAGTTAGACGAGGAAGCGCTTGCGGCAGACGGTCTGATCACCTACGGAAGCAATGTTAAGGAAGTAACCACACAGATCACGGAGGGCAGTGTGGATGCAGGCGTGATCTACTGTACCGATGCGTTCAGCGCGGGTCTTACCATCATGGATTACGCTACGGCAGATATGTGCGGGCAGGTAATCTATCCCGCTTCCGTATTAAAGACCGCGGAGAATCCGGATGCTGCGCAGGCATTTCTTGATTATCTGACCACGGATGAGGCAATGGCAGTGTTTGAAAATGTTGGTTTTTCACCGGTAAACTGAGAAAAGAGGACGAGGCATGGACTGGTTTCCATTGTGGAACTCCCTGCGGATCGCAGGGATCGCCTGTGTGATAGTATTTTTTCTGGGGATCTGTGCCGCTTATTACGCGGCACGCCTGCCCCGCGTGATCAAGGGAGTGTTGGATGTGATTCTGACACTTCCGCTTGTATTGCCGCCAACGGTATGCGGGTATCTGTTATTGATGCTCTTTGGCGTGAAGCGTCCCTTAGGTATCCTGTTATCACAGATCGGAGTCAAGGTTGTGATGAACTGGTACGGGGGCGTGATCGCAGCTGCCGTGGTGGCTTTTCCTTTAATGTATCGCACGGCAAGAGGCGCGTTTGAAAGTTTTGATGAAAATCTTGCGTACGCGGGTAAGACCCTTGGTCTGTCAAATGCCTATATCTTCTGGCGGATCCGCATGCCGGTCTGCAGACAGGGGATCCTGGCGGGAACGGTATTGGCTTTTGCGAGAGCGCTTGGAGAGTATGGCGCGACCAGTATGCTGATCGGCTATACGCCGGGGCGGACAGCCACGATTTCAACTACCGTCTATCAGCTCTGGCGGACCAATGATGAGAAGGGGGCTTTAACCTGGGTACTGATCAATCTGGCGATCAGTGCCGTGGTATTGTTGATCGTAAATCTTCTTGAACGGAAGAAATGATCATAAAGATGATAAATAAGGGAGGCTCTATGAATATCTCCTTGAAAATAAAAAAGAAAATGGGCGATTTCTGCCTGGATGTGGATCTGACCACAGATGCTAAAGTGCTTGGTCTTTTGGGCGCCAGCGGCTGCGGAAAGAGTATGACTTTAAAATGCATCGCCGGTGTGGAAACGCCGGATGAGGGAAGGATCGTTGTAAACGACAGGGTGTTGTTTGATTCTGAGGCAAAGATCGATCTGCCGCCGGCTAAACGTCACGTGGGATATCTTTTTCAGGATTATGCGTTATTTCCAAACATGACGGTTAAAAAGAATATCCGTTGTGTAGCCGGGTCGGAGGAAAAGACAGGTGAGCTGATCAGACGGTACGCGCTTTCCGGAACGGAAAACCTCTATCCGGGGCAGATCTCCGGAGGACAGAAACAGCGTGTGGCTTTAGCCAGGATGATGGCGTCCGACCCGGAAGTGATATTGCTCGATGAACCTTTTTCCGCCCTGGACAGTTTTTTAAAGACCAGGATGGAAAGGGAAATATTAAATGTTCTGGATACTTTTGAAGGTCCGGTGGTCTTTGTATCCCATGACCGGAACGAATGCTATCGTATAACGGATACCATAGCCGTTATGGAAAACGGACGCATCGACGATCTGTCGGAAAAGCATGAGCTGTTTCGGGCACCGAAAACATTGGCGGCGATGCTTTTAACCGGCTGTAAAAATGTAACGAGGCTTCAGAAGAAAGAGAATGGTGACTATACAGCACTTGACTGGGGCATTACTTTAAAAGGTCCCAAGGAGCGGACGACACTGTATCGCTATGCCGCGTTTCGGGCGCATTACGCCGTTGTGATCGATCAGGAGAAGATGGAAGAGACGAATACGGTCAAAGGAAAAGTCTTTCGGGAATTGGAGGATACTTTCTCCGATATCGTTCAGTTCTACCCGGAAGATCTTAAGGAGATCAGCGAGTATTCGCTTCTAACCTACGAGACGGATAAAGAGACAAGGAAAAAACAGAGGGAGAGATATGACGACCGGATCTCGATAAAGATCCCGGAGGATGTACTGATCTGGATGGAGGGGTAGACCGGTATCTGACAGGAAGAAAAGAGTATGATTGACGGACAGGGAAGGACAATCGATTATTTGAGGATTTCGCTTACGGATCGCTGTAACCTGCGGTGCGCGTATTGCATGCCGCCGGAGGGTGTTCCGTGTCTGTCGCATGAGGAAATATTAAGGCTTGAAGAGATCGGATATCTGACAGAGATCATGGCCGGAATGGGACTTAAGAAAGTACGCTTAACCGGCGGTGAGCCGTTAGTCAGAAAAAATGTCACCTCTCTTATCCGTCAGATCTCACATATACCGGGGATCGAGACGGTAGCCGTTACGACAAACGGTATCCTCTTACCGAAGATGCTGTCTGACCTTAAAGACGCCGGTCTTAAGGCGGTAAATATCAGTATCGATACGTTAGATGAGGCGGTATTTCAAAAGATCACCGGGGCGATCCTTCTTAAAGAGGTACTGGAAGGAATTGATATTGCGTATGCGAGTGGTCTTAAAGTAAAATTAAACTGCGTCCCGGTTATGGAGTTTAACTCTGAAGAACCGGTTCGTCTGGCTGCTTTTGCCAAAGATCGTTTCATTGATGTCCGTTTTATAGAATTGATGCCGATCGGCTGCGGACGGTTTTATACGAGGATCACCTCTGAGGAAATCCTTGAGAGTTTGGAAAAAGTCTATGGAAAAGCAACTCGTTTACCCTATGAAGGAAAAGGACCGGCCCAGTATTTTTCCTTTGAAGGTTTCAAAGGAAGGATCGGCTTTATCTCCCCGATATCGCATAAGTTTTGTTCGGAATGCAACCGTTTACGGCTGACTTCCGACGGAAAGATCAAGCTCTGTCTTTACTACAAGGACGGCGTGGATGTGAGGGACCTGATCCGTAACGGGGCAGACGAAGGAAGAATAAGGGAAGCCATAGAAGAGGCACTTCGTCTCAAACCCCGGGAACATTATTTTTGCGAGCCGGATAAGGGGAATACGGAAGTTAAGAAAATGAGCCAGATCGGTGGGTAGGGCAAAAAGAACAGACTGCGATAACAGCAGGAATACTTTACCGAAGAGGGATAATAAATAGAAACGG
>CALDIE010000153.1 GCA_937901625.1 uncultured Lachnospiraceae bacterium | reverse complement strand
TCTATGAGATAACCGGAGAAGACAGATATCTGGAAGCGGCAAAGAGGGTGGAAATATATCTGGATTATATCAAAGTGCCTCAGAAGGTCGGTTTTCTCATCCCGTACCGCTTAAATGACGGTCAAAAGCCTTTTTACTATCTGGGAAATTGTCATGGTCCGATGGGTACGGCAAAATTTTATTACAACCTCTACAAGACATCAAAGGATAAAACCTACCTGACAAAGTTAGAAGAGCTGATAGACGGATTTGAATCTTTGGGGGCCCCTTATCGGATGTCTGCTGGACTTTGGAATAATGTAAGTGTTTGTTGCGGACAGGGCGGAATGGTGAATACTTTTTCAGGTCTCTATCATGCATTGGGAACGGAAAGATGGAAAAGGCTGGCATCGGATTCCGCGGGGATTATTGTAGCCAACGCCGACAGGACAGAGAGCGGAAACCGTGGTTGGATCATAGCATACAGAAGAGTGATGCCGGATGAGTTTTCCCATACCATTTACTATAACGACGGGGATGCCGGATTGGGAAATTCTCTCCTGCAGATGATCCTTTTACTGGAAGGTAAAAATAACCGCAATCGATTTGTGGATGATCCATTTTAAAAATTGAAAGAGAGGTAAACGAAAACATGAGTAAGAAGGTTGTTATAGTAACAGGCGCCGCAAGTGGCATAGGCTTTGGAACTGCATCTAAATACATTGAAAATGATTGGAGTGTGGCTCTTATCGATCGTAATCAGGAGAATCTGGACAAAGCGGAAGCGACACTTAAAGAAAAAGGCGGCGATGTAAAAGGCTATGTACTGGACATAAGCGATCATGCCCGCGGAAAAGAAGTTGTAGACAAGATCATCAAGGATTTCGGAAGGATCGATGCTCTCTTCAATAATGCGGGAATCGTCGGACACAGAAAAAATATTCTTGAATGCGATCCCGAGGAAATCAAAGAGGCAACGAACATCAGTCTCTTTGGTTCCTTATATATGACACAACATGTTGCAGGTTACTGGGTGAAAAATGGTATTCCCGGAGCGATCGTCAATATTTCGTCCATCGTTGCAGAACTCGCGTCATGGGATCCCTTTGGATATCAGATTTCCAAATACGGCGTGAAAGGGCTGACAAGGACAGCGGCATTTCAGCTTGGCGGATATGGCATCCGTGTGAATGCTGTGGCGCCGGGATACACCAGAACCGAGATGTCACGGATCGATTGGGAGAATCCCGAAACCTATGAACTTGCCAAAAATCAGAACCTTCTGCACAAATGGCTGGAGCCGGAAGAAATCGCAAATGTCGTATTCTTCCTCACATCAGATGAATCTTCCGCCATCACCGGTCAGATCATAAAGGCAGATGCGGGATACACCGTTTCAAAAGTGGACAACAGACAGAATATTTACGGTGAATAGTTCACCGGGTAAAAATAGCATAACAGAAAGGACAAAGAAAATGAATATTAAGAAATCAATAGCGGAACTTGTAGGAAATACTCCCCTTGTGGAGCTTACCAACTTTGAGGAAAAACACAATCTGAAGGCAAAGATAATCGGAAAACTTGAATATTTCAATCCGAGCGGAAGCGTAAAGGACCGTGCGGCTCTTGCCATGATCGAGGATGCTGAAGCGAAAGGTCTTATCAAGGAGGGGAGTACAATCGTTGATTCCACTTCGGGAAATACCGGTATCGCTCTTGCTACGATCGCTCACGCAAAAAAAATGGAGTTTATTCCGTTCCTGGAACCGGGAGTTTCCATAGAACGCAGACAGATTTATCACGCATTCGGTCTGGATGTTTATGAATTCGAAGACATTCCGGGGCTTGACGACCTTTCGAACGGACTTGTTCTGGAAGATCTTATAAACGGTCTTGAAGAGTATTCCGAGGAGAATGGATATTTCTATATCAACCAGACAATAAATCAGGTGAATCAGGAGGCTCATTATAAAACTACGGGACCTGAGATCTGGCGTGATACAGACGGACAGGTTGACATCTTCGTTGCAATGGGAGGAACCGCCGGAACCCTTGTCGGATGCGGTCGTTACCTTCGTGAGAAGAACCCTGATATTCAGATCATCGGAGTTCAACCTCATGAAGATTCCCGCCCCGAGGGAAAGAATTTTACCGGTCATATTATAGATGGAGTTCTCCCTCTTGGAGGTGTTGACAAAAAACTGATTCCACCAATCATCTTAAACAATCTGGACAACGGATTCAGATTTGATGAGATCATCGATGTAAAAGCGGAAGAAGCTTATGAAACAGCCCGTGAGCTTACACGTACAGACGGAATCTTCCTTGGAACATCGGCCGCTTCTGCTCTTACTGCAGCAAAGCGTGTAGCAGAGCGCCCTGAAAATGCCGGAAAAAATATCGTGGTAGTTTTTGCCGATAACGGAATGAAATATCTTTCCACGGATCTATACAAGTAAAAGGGTAAGACCAATGGACATTATCTATACGCATAAAATACGAAAACTGGATGAGCCGGATCTCAAAGAAGCAGCCGTTTCCGGTTCAAAATGGCTTTTTTTACAGGAATATGAGGATGAATTCGGTCTCAACTGGCGACGTGCGGATCAGGAAGAATGCATTGATTCCTCCTATACAAATCCGGGTTCCTATCATTCGGGAACCGGTGGAATGATTCCCTGGCTTCTCTCTATGTATGAGTTGACAGGAGAAGATATTTATAAAGAAAAAGCCATCAAAGCCGGGGACAGACTCATTAAGACAAAGGATCTGAAATCCGCCAGAAATCTGGGGGCGCACCTTGCGGGAACTCCATGGGCCATTTACGGAGGGCTTACAGGCGAAGCCTCTGCGGCAACAATGCTTTACGAAGCAACCGGGATCGTACGTTTTAAGGATTTCGCCATCGGTATTGCGGATGAAGTAAAGGAAAGCGCGAAGGAAGACGATCACGGGATCGTTTGGTGTGGCGAGGAAAATTATGGTCTCGCCGGCGATAGCGGAACGGCACTTTTTCTTGTTTACATTTCCCAACATTATAATACAAGAGCCTATGATGAGGTGATCTTAAAGGTCATGAGGAAGATCATTTCCTACGCGAAGAGGGATGAGGATAACAATCTGTGGTGGACAGGAATAAGCCCGGAAAGATATGGCGGAACGAAGGATTTTTATGCGCCAGGGATTGAGTTCGGTACAACAGGAATTGCCTATGTTCTTTCCGAAGCGTCAAAGCATCTTAAGGGAACGGAATATGATAGCGAAGAGTTATGGGAAGCAGCAGTTTCGGGAGCGCGTCACATACAGAATCTGTCCATAGAAATAAAAGAAGGTGCCAATCTTCTGTTTGCAAACTCTGACAACAAAAACATTTATTATCTCGGGCATTGTTTTGGATCAATGGGGGTCTGCAAACTATTCTACAGTCTGTATAGAGTATGTCCCGATGATGAAAAGGCTCAATGGAAAGAATGGATAGAACGTTTTGTAAACGGAATCCTTGAGAAGAATGCACCGTACCAGCGTTCGCCGGGATATTGGAACAATCATAACTACTGCTGCGGGACCACAGGGCTTTTGAACCTGTTTCTGGCCCTGTGGGCAGAATTTGGGAATGATCATTACCTTGAACTTGCAAAGGACACCGCAAATGTACTTATTTCAAACGGGTTTTCCGAAGACGGAAAAGGACTGCGCTGGTATCAGCACTGGACAAGGGTTGAGCCGTGGGATGTTCATACTTACAACGGTTACATCATCGGGAATGCGGGAAATGTGGCAAATATCGCCCAGCTTTCTCTGGCATTGCAGGGAAAATATCATGTAAACAGATTTATAGAGGAGCCTTTTTTGGAAAGGATAGGAGAAGTAAATGGCTGAATTTGAGGGAAAAGTTGTTTTGATCACCGGTGCCGCCGGAGGGATCGGATCTGTAACGGCAAAATATTTTGCAGATGAGGGAGCAAAGCTCGTTCTGGTGGATTTCACAAAGGACAGACTTTCAGAGGTTGCAAAGGATCTTGCCCTTGACAACGACAGATATATTACGGTAAATGCCGATGTGACAAAGGAAAGTGATGTCGAAAACTATGTTGCGAAGGCGGAGGAAGCCTTTGGAAAAATTGATGTGTTTTTTAATAACGCAGGACTACTTCGTACCGGTGAAGTAAAGGATTCCGATATTGAAGAGGTAAAGAAGTGCTGGGATGTAAACATAGTCGGAGCCTTCCTTGGGCTTAAGCATGTGATCCGTTCCATGGAAAAGACGGGGGGAGGATCCATTATCTGTACGGGTTCTATTGACAGCTTTGGCGCAGATCCGGGAAATGCCATTTACGCCGCTTCAAAGTACGCTGTTATGGGAATGTCAAAATGCGCTGCTCTGGAAGCGGCAAAATACAATATCAGAATCAATGTGATCTGTCCCGGCGCAATCAACATCGGTATGATGAGACAGTATGCAAAAGAAATGTTTGAGGATGAATCATGGGTTGATACCTATAATAAAAAGATCCCGATGGGACGTATGGGAAGACCGGACGATATTGCAAAAGGTGTGCTTTTCCTTGCATCTGAGAGAAGTTCTTATATGACAGGAACGAGACTTGTGATCGATGGCGGCTACAAGCATGAGTAGAGAACAGACGATCAAAAATGTACATGGAGAAAATTAGTGGGACAATACGATTTTGATACAATATATGATCGAAGAAATACATCCAGTCTCAAATATGATTTTGGAATGGAGAGGATGGGCAGAGACGACCTTTTGCCGCTATGGGTTGCCGATATGGACTTCAGGCTTCCCCGACAGATCCTTGAACCTATTGCGGAACGGGTTGAACATGGTATTTTCGGTTACACGGATCCTAAGGAGGATTACGACCGGGCATTGAGAGGTTGGTATTCAAGACGCCAGGGATTTCAGATCGGGGAGAAGTGGAATACGGTAGCGCCCGGAGTTGTCTACGCCATAGCGGCGACAGTGAGAGCCTTTACGGAACCCGGACAGGCCGTTATTATCCAACAACCCGTCTATTATCCGTTTATGGAAACAATAGAACTCAACAAAAGAAAGCTCGTAAACAATCAACTCCTTTATAAGAACGGACACTACGAAATCGACTTTGAAGATTTTGAAAACAAGATCATTTCCGAAGATGTGAAGTTGTTTATCCTGTGCAGCCCCCACAATCCGGTGGGCAGAGTCTGGAAGAAAGAGGAGCTTCTGCGCCTGATGAATATCTGTCGGGCGCATGATGTAATGATCTTTTCGGATGAGATACATTCCGATTTTGTGTTTCAAGGATATGAGCATACATCCTTGCTTGCATTGGATCAACAATATTTTGACAGACTGATCGTCGCTACTTCCCCGAGCAAAAGTTTTAATATTGCGGGACTTCAGGTGGCGAATATTCTTATACCTGATGAAAAGATCAGAGAAAAATACCGTAATGAAAACACAGCGGCCGGATACAGTCAGGGAAATACCCTTGGAATGGTCGCTACGATCGCCGCATATACAAAAGGAGAAGTGTGGTTTGAAGAACTGCTTTCGTATCTTCAGGAGAATATTTCCTACATAAGAGATTTCCTGGCGGAAAAGCTGCCCGAGGTAAAGCTTACGAAGGCAGAAGGCACTTACCTTGCATGGCTGGATTTTTCAGAACTTTATGATGATCCCAATACATTGGAACATATTGTCCGGGATAAAGCCCGTCTATGGTTGGATTCCGGAGCTATATTCGGAAAGGAAACGGCACTATTTGAAAGAGTAAATGTTGCCTGTCCAAGGATGATCCTGGAGCAGGCGATGAACCAATTATACAGTGCGATAACGGAGGATTCTAAATGACGACAGATTGTGATTGTGCCAACAAGCTAACCTATACTACGGATACTTTATGCCAGTTATCAGACAAAAGGATAAAGGACCAGTGGGGAGCGCTCAGCTTTCCAATCTATCAGTCGGCAACTTTTGCTCACAGAGGTCTGGGAGAAAGCACCGGATTCGATTATACAAGAATGCAAAATCCAACCAGACAACAGCTTGAATATGTTTTGGCTACATTGGAACACGGGAATAACGCTCTGGCCTTTGCGAGTGGCATGGCAGCAATCGCTACGATCATGGAATTGTTTAAACCCGGCGATCATATCATTATTGATTCGGATTTATATGGGGGCAGTATTCGCCTGTTCAATGAAATCAACAAAAAAAACGGTCTGGAGTTTTCAACCGCGGATTTTAGCAGATGTGAATACCGGGATTGTTATAGGGAGAACACGAAGGCGGTATATCTTGAGACTCCGACAAACCCGATGATGAATGTGACTGACATTAAGAAGCTTGCTGAATTTACCAGGGAAAAGGGCATTCTTCTTATCGTAGACAATACATTCCTTTCGCCATATTTCCAGACTCCCCTTGATCTGGGGGCTGATATTGTCATTCATTCGGGAACAAAATTTCTTGGTGGACATCATGATACTATCGGCGGATTTGTTATTGTAAAAGATCAAGTGCTGGAAGAAAGACTGAGATTCATATACAAAACGACAGGTGCATGCCTGTCGCCATTTGACAGCTGGCTTATTTTAAGGGGGATCAGAACCTTGTCCATCAGAATGGAAAGAGCCGCTGAAAATACCATGAAGCTGGCGGAATATCTGAAGACCAAGGAGCACATCACCAAGGTGATCTATCCGGGATTGGCTGAACATCCCGGACACGAGATCATGAAAAAGCAGGCCAGAGGTTTCGGCGCAATGCTGACGTTTGAGGTGGATTCCGTGGAATTGGCGGAATCTATCCTAAGAGATGTCGAGCTGATCTATTTTGCGGAAAGTCTTGGTGGTACGGAAACCTTGATCACCTATCCGATAACCCAGACTCACGCCGATGTACCAAGGGATCAGCTTGAAAAAAACGGGATCAATCCACGGGTTCTCAGACTTTCTGTCGGGATAGAGGGAATAGAGGATCTGAAAACAGAGTTTGACAGAATCCTGCGTTAATTTTTACCCTAACATCATATTATTACACGAGAAGTATGATCCGCAGATGATCACCGGTTAATAAACTGTGGGCAAGCTTCGGATTAAACGCCGGCAAACCGGGGGAACCTGTGGTTATGCTGGCGTTTTTTTGTTTCTTATGCTACCCTTAAAATAACATGGATTCGAAAGTTTCCGGTAGGTTGTGTTTATCGGGGATATTGCAGACCGTAATGGCGATAGAAGTGTAAGGAAGTGATTTCATGATCTTAAATACAAGGAGGTAGATAGAGATGGAGTTTACGACTGACATTTTAAGTGTGTTTGACAAGAAATGGGCATTGCTCACGGCAGGTGAAACCGGCAGGTTTAATACCATGACCATCAGCTGGGGAGGACTTGGGACGTTATGGGGAAAGTCCGTGGCAACGGTTTATGTGCGTACATCCAGATATACGCATGATTTTATGGACGCAAATGAGTTCTTCACTGTTAGCTTTTATCCTGAAGAATATAAACGGATTCTGGGTGTGCTTGGTTCAAAGTCCGGCAGAGATATGGATAAGATCAACGATTCCGGACTTACGCCTGTCGAAGCGGGGAAAACCGTGTCCTTTGCGGAAGCGGAGGTTACATTGGTTTGCAAAAAACTGTTTCATCAGGAGCTGGAAGTGGCAAATATGCCGGAAGATATTGCAAAGGCTATGTACGAAGGTCAGGCTACGCACGATATGTTTATCGGCGAGATTGTAGAGATCATCAGAAAGACCGATTGAGGAAATGTTTGAAACAGAGATCATAATCCCTGGTTTCCTGAGGGGATTCTTTCTTGAATAGAAAGTGTGGAAAAGTTAAAAGGAGGTATAAAAAGATGCAGTTTATGGTAAGAGCTTATGACGGCGCAGGGTTGTTGGAGAAGAGAATGGAAGTTCGTCCCCGACATCTGGAAGGGATGAAGAAACTTGGAAACCATCTTATATGCGCAGCCGGTCTGTTGGATGAGCAGGGAAAAATGAAAGGATCCGTACTTATTCTGGATTTTGCAAGCCGCAAGGAATTGGATGATTACATTGCAAATGAGCCTTATGTAGTGGGAAAAGTATGGGAAAAGATAGAGGTGGAACCGGTCAATGTAGTTGTCTCAAACGGGATCGGTCGCTAAGTCTTAAAGGGGGATGTGTGCAAAGACCGGGAGGGGTGAAAACGATTCTTGAATAACACCGGGTGATAAAGTATAATTTTTGTTGACGAAGGGCGTGATTACCCTTGATGGAAAAACGAATACGGAGGATCGTAAGATGGCAGATTGGAAGAATCTTGATACACTTGATTCCTTTGCCGAATTGAGTGCTAAGAAAAAGGTTATTTTGAAGGATGTGATGAGTGGAGACGGTGGTGCTTCCCGCGTTAAGAGCTATACCGTTCCTATGGCGTCAGGGCTTTCGTATAACTATGCGGCCAAGGCAGTAGATGATGAGATCATCGAGGCGCTTGCTAAACTGGCAAAAGAGGCACAGTTGACGGAAAAGTTTGCGGAGCTTTACAACGGGGAAGTGATCAATACCGGAGAAAAGAGACTTGTACTGCATCATCTTACCCGTTCTCAGCTGGGCAATGACGTAGTTAAGGATGGCGTAAATAAGAGAGAATTCTATGTAGAACAGCAAAAGAAGATTGAGAGCTTTGCAAACGATGTTCATGCCGGAAAGATCGTTAACGGCGCGGGTGAAAAGTTTACGACCGTAGTGCAGATCGGAATCGGAGGATCCGACCTGGGACCTCGTGCCATTTATATTGCGCTTGAAAACTGGGCTCGTCAGACCGGCAACTTCAATATGGAGGCCAGATTCATCAGCAATGTTGATCCGGATGATGCGGCAGGAGTGCTTCAGGGCATTGATGTTGCACATTCGCTTTTTGTGCTTGTATCAAAATCCGGTACAACACTTGAGACGCTTACGAACGAATCGTTTGTAAAAGACGCGCTTAAGAAAGCCGGACTGGATGCATCCAAACATATGGTAGCCGTTACCAGTGAGACATCACCTTTAGCAGGAAACAGCGACTATCTTGCGGCATTCTTTATGGATGATTTTATCGGTGGAAGATTTTCCTCCACATCCGCAGTGGGCGGCGCGGTACTTTCGCTTGCCTTTACACCGGAAGTGTTTGCGAGATTTTTGAATGGTGCCGCGGCAGAGGATAAGCTTGCTGCCAATGAAGATGTAAAGGAAAATCCCGCAATGCTCGATGCCCTTATCGGAGTGTACGAGAGAAATGTATTGGGATTCCCCTCAACAGCTCTTCTCCCTTACTCTCAGGCACTCAGCCGTTTCCCCGCACATTTACAGCAGGCGGATATGGAGTCAAACGGAAAGAGTGTAAACCGTTTTGGCGAATTTGTAAGTTATCCTACGGGACCGGTTCTCTTCGGTGAGCCCGGAACCAACGGACAGCATTCCTTCTATCAGCTCCTTCATCAGGGAACAGATATCATACCATTACAGTTTATCGGATTTAAAGAGAGCCAGTTAGGTGTGGATGTGGATATTCAGGGAAGCACCAGCCAGCAGAAGCTTTGTGCGAATGTGGTAGCTCAGATCATTGCCTTTGCATCTGGAAAGGATGACGAGAATAATAACAAGAAGTTTTCCGGTAACCGTCCTTCGAGTATTATCGTAGGTAAGCGGCTTACCCCCGAGGCTATGGGAGCCCTGCTTTCTCATTTTGAGAATAAGATTATGTTCCAGGGATTCTTGTGGAATGTAAACAGCTTCGACCAGGAAGGTGTACAGTTGGGAAAGGTTCTTGCCAAGAAGGTACTGGCACACGAGACCGAAGGAGCGCTTAAGGAACTGAGTGACCTCTTTGAGATCTGATAAACACGAAGATATCTGGACTGTTCGGTTGCTGATCACAGATCCAAAGGGAAGAGTCAGAGCATCATTAAAGAAGAACGCTAAATAAACAGAGCGGTAAATCAAGCGTTTAGAGTGAAATATAAGAATGCGGGAATGTCTTCTTCTTTAAAGGGGGGAGACATTCTTTTTTTGAAAAAAGCAGGACGATGGAGGAAATCGATGTGGGAATAGATACAGTCATTTTTGATATGGACGGAACGGTGCTTGATACATTGGACGATCTTATGGTATCTGTTAATTATGTTCTGGAAAGATTTGGTATGCCGGAACACAGCAAAGAAGAATACAGGCAATATTTCGGGAACGGTATTCGTTACGCGCTTCAATGCGCGGTTCCGGCAGGAACGGGGGAAGAGGTGATCGATCAGATGCTGCCCCTGTTTAAAGAACACTATGGAGAACATTGTCTGGATAAAACAGGACCGTATGAAGGCATTCTGGAATTGATGAGAGAATTAAAGGAAAGAGGTTATCGGATGGCCATTGTATCCAATAAGATCGATGCGGCCGTTAAAGATCTGAACAGGCGCTTCTTTTCGGAATATGTTGATGTGGCGATCGGAGAGAGGGACGGTGTTTTAAGAAAGCCGGCGCCGGATACTGTTTACGTGGCGTTAAAAGAGTTAAACAGCAAAAAAGAAACTTCGGTTTATGTAGGAGACTCCGAGGTGGATTATCAGACGGCACTCAATTCGGGCTTGCCCTGTATTTCGGTTTTATGGGGATTTCGTAAAAAAGAGTATCTGATGGAACAAGGGGCGACCCTTTTCGCAAATACCCCGAAAGAGGTATTGGAGATTCTTATAGAGGGCATGACCACATGAAAAGGATAATGATCTTTAGATCACCTTGACCATAACGGAACCCATGACAAAGATAAATACACAACTGGGAGAACGGAATGAGGAAAGTGACAGGGTATTGGAGAGCAGTTATTATAATAACGGGACTTATAACATTTGTTTTGATCGCCGGTTTTTATCCGTGGATTTGTGACCTTTTTACAGATAATGTTTACGGATATATTGCCGATGGGATCGCTCGGATAACCGGTCCGGTTCCGGTTACGATCGGTGAGATCTTAATGTATGTGGGGATATTGCTTACCTTGCTGGCTATGGTTCTGCTGCTTTTACTTCTTTTTTTTCACGGGAAAGATGGGTTTCGAAAAGGATCGGTTATCTATCTTAAGTTTTACCTGCTGCTCTTTTTGCTTGTGGCTTTGTTTTATCTTGCAACCTGGTATATCCCCTATCGCGGTACACTTTTGGGAGAGGGAGATAAGGTAAGGCGGACAGCTTTTGCCCGCAGTGATATCTATTTTCTTTTGGAATATATTGTGGCCGGAGGTAATGAAGCCGCGGAGGAGATCATTATTAAGGAAGATGGATCGGTGGATTTCCCGACGGCAGAGGAGTATCAAATACTCATTGAGGAAGCGATGACGGGACTGGCAGTGGAATATCCCAGACTGGAGGGGTATTATCCGCCGGTTAAGGATGCGTACTGTTCCGATATTTTAGAACGGATGGGGATTGGCGGATATAATTATCCTCTTACGATGGAACCGACGCACAACCGTTATATATCTCCCCTGTATCGCCCGCTTCTGGATGCGCATGAACTTGCTCATCACCATGGCTATTACAAGGAGAATGAGGCAAATTTCGTGAGTATGCTTGCTCTTAGCCGTAGTGAAGACCCGTTTCTTCGTTTATCGGCATTTGTTGAAATGTATTATTATGTTCTTGAGGATTATTACTCGTCTTCAATACCCGAGGCCGAAAGAGATGATTTTGAATGGGGGAATGAGCCGGAGTTTAGCATGCGGGTAGACCATATCCGCAGCGTTGCCAGGCAGGAGGAACTGAAAATATATGAGCAGGATCCTCATCCGATCGATAACAGCCCGACGTTGGATGCGACCATCCGCGCGGCAGGGGATGAAGGCTGGAGCGTGCAGGGGGAGATCGCAGGCGATTACTCATATGATGGAGTTGTTCTGTTATTGTTGCAGTATTATGACGGAATACTGTATTAGGGAAAGATAAGGGAGGCATGGATGGAATATCAGGTAAAAAATACGGTACTGGCAATCTGCTATGATTTTGATAAAACACTTTCGCCTACGGATATGCAGGCGCAGGGATATATACAGTCGGTTGGCTATGACGTGGAGGAGTTCTGGAAGAAAACGAATGAACTTGCCGACAACAACGGTATGGACAGTAATCTTGCGTATATGTATGTAATGATGGATGAAGCCAGAGGGCGGCTGATCTTTAACCGTGAAAAACTGGAGGAATACGGCAGCCGTGTGCAGCTGTTTCCGGGAGTGGAGGAATGGTTTGACCGGATCAACGCTTACGGTTTGGAGAGAGGGATCACAGTGGAGCATTATATCATCTCCTCCGGACTTAAAGAGATGATCGACGGAACGAAGATCGCTAAAAAGGGTGCCTTTAAAAAGGTCTATGCCAGCTGCTTTTATTATGATGAGAGGGGTGTGGCGATATGGCCCGCGCAGGTGGTTAATTATACGAATAAAACGCAATTCCTTTTCCGGATCATAAAGGGCGTGCTGGAGGTAAACGATAATGGTGTAAACGAATATTTCCTGCCGGAAAATCTCCATGTACCGTTTCGAAATATGGTTTATATCGGAGACAGTGATACCGATATTCCCTGTATGAAACTTGTAAATGTCAACGGAGGGCATTCCATCGGTGTTTATCACCCGGAGAAACAAAATACGGAACGTGTCCACAAAATGATGAGAGATAACCGTATCCGCTATTTTGTCCCGGCGGATTATACGGAAGGAACGGAACTGGATAAGCTGCTCAAGGCGATCATAGATAAGACGGCAGCCTATGAAGTACTTGAGAACAAACATATGATGGATGTATATAAAGCAAGGGAACAGAAGGGTACATAATAGATATACAGATACAGTACAAAACAAAAAGACCGGATCCGATAAAGGGTTCGGTCTTTTCTGTGATAAGAAAAACCTATAACTAAAGATAGAATAAATGAATTTTTCAAAAACGAAAGTAGAGTATAAGATAAGACTTAAGAAAAAACAAAACACAGAAAAAGTCATTTGGAATGACAACGGTGAAACAAGGAGGAAAGAAAAATGAGCGATTACAGATTTGAAACTTTACAGTTACATGTAGGACAGGAACAGGCAGATCCCGTAACAGATGCCAGAGCAGTACCTATTTATCAGACCACTTCTTATGTATTTCATAACAGCAAGCATGCGGCAGACCGTTTCGGGTTGGCTGATGCGGGTAACATCTACGGAAGACTTACAAACTCCACACAGGATGTTCTGGAGAAGAGACTTGCGGCACTCGAAGGCGGCAGCGCAGCACTTGCGCTGGCTTCCGGCGCAGCAGCGATCACCTATACGATCGAGGCACTGGCAGCAAACGGTGGCCATATCGTAGCGCAGAAGACAATCTACGGAGGAAGTTACAATCTGCTGGCACATACCCTTCCTCAGTACGGAATTGAAACTACTTTTGTAGACGCACACAATCTTGCGGAACTGGAAGGCGCTATAAAGGACAATACAAGAGCCGTCTATCTTGAAACGCTGGGAAATCCCAACAGTGATATTCCGGATATTGACGCAATTGCGGAGATCGCGCACAAGCACGGACTTCCTTTGGTGATCGATAATACCTTCGGAACCCCTTATCTGATCCGCCCGATCGAGCATGGCGCAGACATCGTTGTTCATTCCGCTACCAAGTTTATCGGCGGACACGGAACTACTCTCGGTGGCATAATCGTAGAGTCCGGTAAGTTCAACTGGAAAGCAAGCGGAAAGTATCCCAACATTGCGGATCCGAATCCCAGCTATCACGGAGTATCCTTCTATGATGCTGTAGGACCGGCTGCATTTGTAACCTACATCCGTGCTATCCTGCTGCGCGATACCGGAGCAACGATCTCTCCTTTCAATGCATTCCTGCTCTTACAGGGCGTTGAGACACTTTCCCTTCGTCTTGACAGACATGCGGAGAATACAAAGAAAGTAGTTGAGTATCTTTCCGCGCATCCGTTGGTAGAAAAGGTAAATCATCCTTCTCTTAAGGATCATCCGGATCACGAACTGTATGAGAAGTACTTCCCGAATGGAGGCGCATCCATCTTTACCTTTGATATCAAGGGCGGCCAGGAAGAAGCATGGAAGTTTATCGATAATCTGGAAATCTTCTCTCTGCTGGCTAATGTAGCTGACGTAAAGAGCCTGGTGATCCATCCGGCATCTACCACACATTCCCAGTTGACGGATGATGAACTGGTTGACCAGGGTATCAATCGCAATACAATCCGTCTCTCCATCGGAACAGAGCATATCGATGATATCATTGCGGATCTTGAAAAGGGCTTTGCGGCATTGAAGTAATTGATAAAACACGGGTTTAAGAAAAGATTGAAATTGCGTACAAATGAGCGCAAAATAAAATAGGTAAGTTTCATAGATATTAGGAAAGCGAGGGAAAAATATGTCTAAGATTTATAAGGGGACGACAGACTTGATCGGTCATACCCCCTTGGTGGAAGTGGTCAACATTGAAAAGGAGCTTGGTCTCGAAGCGACTATTTTGGTAAAGTTGGAGTATTTCAATCCGGCGGGAAGCGTTAAGGATCGTGTAGCCAAGTCAATGATCGAAGACGCGGAAGAAAAGGGTCTGTTAAAGGAAGGCTCCGTGATCATCGAGCCGACATCCGGAAATACGGGTATCGGTCTGGCGGCCATCGCTGCGGCAAAGGGATACAGGATCATCTTAACCATGCCGGAGACCATGAGCGTTGAGAGAAGAAACATCTTAAAGGCATATGGCGCTGAACTTGTATTGACAGAGGGCGCTAAGGGTATGAAGGGTGCTATCGCCAAGGCAGAGGAGCTTGCAAAAGAAATCCCCGGCGGATTCATTCCCGGACAGTTTGTAAATCCGGCCAATCCGGCTATTCATAAGGCAACAACGGGACCGGAAATCTGGGAAGATACGGATGGCAAGGTGGATATCTTTATTGCCGGTGTAGGTACGGGTGGTACCGTTACCGGCGTAGGTGAGTACTTAAAGGAGAAAAACCCTGCGGTTAAGATCGTTGCTTTGGAGCCGAAAGATTCACCGGTACTCTCTGAGGGCAGAGCGGGAAGCCATAAAATACAGGGAATCGGTGCCGGATTTGTTCCCGATATCTTAAATACCGATGTTTATGATGAGGTATTTGTGGCTGCAAATGAAGCGGCATTTGCTGCAGCGAAGCTGTTGGCTAAGAAGGAAGGCATCTCTGTAGGCATCTCTTCCGGTGCGGCATTGCATGGCGCGATCGAATTGGCGAAGAGACCTGAGAATAAGGGAAAAGTGATCGTTGCACTTTTGCCGGACAGCGGAGATCGTTATTACTCCACCCCTTTGTTTACGGAAGCATAAGAGCACGGAAACTTGTCTGAAGATTGCTTTTTGTCGGGCGATTCACTACAATGAAAGCAATGGCGGACAGGATAAGCACTTGACTTTTTGACTTAAAAACTGTCGCCGGTTATCAGTCCTGGCTGATGACCGGCTTTTTGCGTACCTCCGGCAGGATGCGCACGGATTTGCAGAGGATGTTAATGCTTCGCATAGCAAATCCGGCGCAGCAAATGACAAAAGTATAAATACTTTTGCCGTTTGCTATAATAAGATCATCAGGTGGAAACAGAGGTGTTTTTATGAGAACAGTACAAAATGAAATATTGGATGAAGAGAGAGCTTTATATGGAATAGACGGACTGGAAGTGATCGGCTGTCGTTTTGACGGACCGGCAGACGGGGAGAGCGCGATCAAAGAGTGTAAAAATGTCCTTGCAAAAGACAGTTATTTTAATCTGCGCTATCCTTTCTGGCATGTGGATCATTTGAAAATCGTAGATTGCGAACAGACTGATCTGTGCAGGGCGGCGTTGTGGTACTCCACGGATATCCTTATCAAAAATTCAAAGATTCATGGGATCAAAGCGCTCAGAGAGTGCGCTGATGTGGTTATGGAGGGATGCGATATCGTTTCGCCCGAATTCGGATGGTCGGTTAACGGGATTTCCATGAAGGACAGTCAGGCTAAGAGCGAGTATTTTATGCTCCGTTCCGAAAGACTGTCGTTTGATACTGTTTCCTTAAAGGGAAAGTATTCTTTCCAGTATATAAAGGATTCGGAGTTTACAAACTGTAACTTTGATACGAAAGATGCATTCTGGCACGCCAAAAATGTTGTGATCAAAGACAGCGTGGTCCGGGGAGAGTATCTGGCCTGGTATTGCGAGAATGTGACCTTTGAAAACTGCACGATCGTAGGAACACAGCCTTTGTGTTACTGCAAGGGGCTTAAAATGATCAACTGTCGTATGATCGATACGGATCTTGCTTTTGAAAAATCAGAGGTGGATGCAGATATTACTACGATCGTGGACAGTATCAAAAATCCGAAGAGTGGAAAGATCCTGGTGGCCGGTGCGGGGGAGATCATTATGGACGATCCCGAAGCAAAGGGAGAGATCATCGTAAAGGCTTAAACGGCAGGTATCTTAACAGGAGTTTTTTAAAGCGAAACATACATTACATATACTGACACGAAAAAAAAGAACAGATTTAGATAGAAAAGGAGAAAGATGTCAAGAACAATCTTTCTCTTTTTTTATGAATTTTCAAGAAAAAGAAAGTGACTGTTTTTAAAATGTTCAAGAAAACGATAAAATTAAAACAAAACGAAGAAAAATATCTTCAAAACGAAAACAAGGGTATTGAACAGGAATAAATGGAATGATTAAATAAAAGTACAGAGTCGACACTGTAAAAAATGATCCAAAGGAGATGATACGATGCATATAGATGGGTTGGATGAACTGGATAACAGAATACTGGAAGTGATTGAAAAGGACGCAAGACTCAGTTATTCGGAAATCGGTGAGCGCGTAGGAATCTCCAGAGTATCTGTCAAAAACCGGATGGAGATCATGGAATCAAAAGGGATCATTAAGGGCTATGTTACGATGATCGATCCCACTTCTTTTCCGGAAGGAAGACGCTTTTTCGTGGATGTGATTACGGATCCGGAACACTTTGAAGAGGTGGTGTCAAGATTTTCACACTATGAAGTACTTCGCAAAATCTATGCTTTGACGGGGGAGAGCCGATTTCGGGCGGAAGGATATGCAGCCGGAAATGCAAAGTACGAGATGTTTGTTCGAAATGTAAAGCGTCACCCGGAAGGGATTAAAAGTTTAACCATCCAGGATGTACAATTTACGATCAAAGATATGGATAGAGGTGTCGATTATGTTGAAAAGGAGACACCCGAATCAGAATGAGGAGGATGTTATGATGAAAGAGGATTATCAAAAGATCAGAAGTTTGTTGAGTGTAATCGATGATGTTGAGGTTAATGAAAAGCATGGCGGGAGATTTTTGTTCCCGATCTATATGACGGACAGTCTGGCAAAGACGGACATTGAAGTGCTTGAGTTAAGCGTTCGCGCAAACAACTGCCTTCGCAGAGCAAAGATCAACACGATCGGGGATCTTTGTGAAAAAGTTCGAAGCAGCTCGGATCTTAAGAATATACGTAACTGCGGAAAGACCAGCATCGCGGAGATCATGGACAGTCTGTTTGCGTATCAGTATTCTATCTTAAAGCCGGAGAGAAGGGCGAAGTTTTTGGAAGATGTGATCCGCATGAACCTCGAAAAGGATGGCGCAAACCTGAAAAAGGGGTGAGTTTCGTTGCGC
>CALDIE010000152.1 GCA_937901625.1 uncultured Lachnospiraceae bacterium | reverse complement strand
AAATGCAACAATTTTATTTATTTGCTGCCTTTTGCGCTTTGATGGCTTCCGTCAGCAGAGGCACGATCTTGTTCAGATCTCCTACCACTCCGTAATCAGCCACATCAAATATAGGAGCGCTCTCATCCTTGTTGATGGCAACGATGATATCCGACTCCTCCATGCCGGCAACGTGCTGGATGGCACCGGATATACCGATGGCGAAATAGATCTGCGGACGAACGGTCTTTCCCGTCTGTCCTACCTGCAGATCCTTTGGCTTCCAGCCATTATCAACAACAGCGCGCGAGCAGGATACCGTACCGCCTACTGCCTCTGCCAGATCCTCCAGGATCTTGAAGTTCTCGGGGCTGCCTACTCCGCGACCGCCGGAAACCAGGATCTTTGCATCCATGATATCCTCTACATCGGAAACGGCCTTAACCACTTCCTTGATGGTCACATAACGCTTGTTGGGAGTGAATCCGGGATTGAACTCAACAACCTCTGCCTGAGCGCCTGCAACCGGCTCAAGCTTCTGCATAACGCCGGGACGAACGGTAGCCATCTGAGGACGGTTATCCGGGCAGGCAATCGTAGCGATGGTGTTTCCGCCGAATGCCGGACGGGTCATCAGCAACTGATTGTGTTTCTGCTCCTTGCCGGGAATCGGGGTGATAGGGAAATCTCCGATCTCCAAAGATGTGCAGTCTGCGGTAAGACCGGTTGCAACTCTTGCGGAAACGGTAGGGCCAAGGTCACGACCGATGGCGGTAGCACCTACCAAAACGATCTCAGGCTTGAACTCGTTGATAACGGAAGCCAATGCATGAGCGTAAGGCTCGGTTCTGTACTCCTTTAACTCGGGGTCGTCTACAACGATGACGCGATCTGCGCCATACTCCGCAAGCTTTCCAACCAGACCCTTAACATCCGATCCGATCAGGACAGCCGTTACGTTGGTGTTCAAAGGCTCTGCAAGTCTCTTTGCTTCGCCGAGCAGTTCCAAAGCGATACCGCTAATCTCATTATCTACCTGCTGTGCGTAGATAAACACTCCCTTATATTCTTCTAAGTTCATGATATGTATCCTTTCTGAATCTATTGATTTACATGTATTTTGAAAACAGGTACTTGCGATCAGATGATGTGCTTCTCGTCAAGTTTTCCGGCGATGTAGGAAACTGCCTCTTCAGGAGAATCGGGAGTAACCTTCTCGCCTGCGCCCTTACGAACCTTATCGGATGCTCTCGCGATCTTGGTAGGAGAACCTGCCAGACCGATGTTTGCATCGTCTACATCCTTCAGATCATCTCTTCCCCATGTGGTGATCTCAGCCTTAACGGCATCGAAGATTCCGCCGGGGGTCATGTAACGGGGATCATTTAACTCAGAAAGAGCGGTGATCAGGCAAGGCATCTCAGCCTCCAGTACATGATAACGGTCATCATACTGACGCTGAACAACAACCTTGTCGCCGTCAATCTTGATATCCTGTGCATAGGAAATTACGGGCAGTCCCAGATGCTCAGCGATCTGAGGACCAACCTGCGCGGTATCACCATCGATAGCCTGACGGCCGGTGATGATCAGATCATACTCAAGGTTACGGATAGCACCTGCGATCGTGGTGGAAGTAGCCCAGGTATCCGCACCGCCCAGGCGTCTGTCCGTAACGAGGATACCGTTGTCGGCACCCATAGCCAGTGCTTCACGAAGAACATCTGTAGCCTTGGGAAGTCCCATAGTAAGAACGGTGACTTCTGCGCCGTACTCATCCTTCAGACGAAGGGCAGCCTCTAATCCTGCCTTATCATCCGGATTCATGATGGCGAGCATGGATGCTCTGTCGAGTGTTCCGTCCTGATTGAATTTAACGCCTCCCTTTGTATCGGGAACCTGCTTAATACATACTATGATTTTCACTTGTATATACCTCCTACTTCAAAATGTTCGCAGAGATAACCATACGCTGAACTTCGGAAGTTCCCTCGTAAATCTCTGTGATCTTAGCATCGCGCATCATACGCTCTACATCGTACTCTCTGATGTAGCCGTAACCACCGTGTAACTGTACAGCTTTGGTTGTTACTTCCATAGCAACCTCTGCAGCGTAAAGCTTAGCCATAGCAGCCTCTACGGAGTAGGAAACCTTAGGATTGGTAACATACTCGTTCTTCTTCATGGCTGCAGCATATACAAGATACTGGGCAGCCTGTACCTTGGTAGCCATATCTGCCAGCTGGAACTGGGTGTTCTGGAAATCGGAAATGGCTCTTCCAAACTGCTTTCTTTCTTTTACGTATGCGATAGTGGTCTCGAGGGCACCCTCTGCAAGACCGAGTGCCTGTGCGGCGATGCCGATACGTCCGCCATCAAGGGTATGCATGGCGATCTTGAAACCGTTACCCTGCTTTCCCAAGAGATTGTCCTTAGGAATGCGGCAATCTGTAAAGATCAACTCATAAGTGGAGGATCCGCGGATACCCATCTTGTTTTCCTTGGTACCAAAGGTAAATCCGGGTGTACCCTTCTCAACGATGAACGCGCTGATCTCCTTCATGATACGACCGCGCTTTTCAATCTTGCCGGTAACAGCGAAGATCACATATACATCTGCTTCCTTACCGTTGGTGATGAAGCACTTGGATCCGTTGAGTACCCACTCATCGCCGTCAAGAACAGCCTTGGTCTGCTGTCCCTGAGCATCGGTACCCGCACCGGGCTCTGTAAGACCGAATGCGCCAAGCTTCTCACCCTTTGCCAGGGGGATCAGATACTTCTCTTTCTGTGCGGGTGTACCGAATGTCATGATCGGGTCTACACAAAGAGAGGTGTGCGCGGAAACGATAACTCCTGTTGTACCGCAAACCTTGGAAAGCTCCTCTACGCACATAGCGTATGTCAAAGCATCACAACCCTGTCCGCCAAACTCCTTGGGAACGGGGATACCAAGAAAACCAAATCTTGCCATCTTATCGACTGTTTCGCGAGGGAAACGCTCGTTCTCGTCTACCTCCTGCGCAAGAGGCTTTACTTCCTTCTCGGCGAATTCTTTAAAAAGCTGTCTCGCCATTTCATGTTCTTTACTTAACGTGAAATCCATGATGTTTCTATCCTCCATGTTTAAATTATGTTATGGGCAAATGCCCGACTTACCTTAATTGACGCGGCCTGCGGATACCTACCGTGTATGCATATCACGGATTGCTCCGTTGCTAAAGCAATTCCCGCAATTCTTAAAACACTCACAATCTGCGCAATAGCGCTGCCTGTTCGTGTCTTACGGGTCACAATTTTGACCCTGACATCATCCTGTTATGCGTTATAATCGTAGAATCCAACATTAGTCTTCTTTCCAAGCTTGCCTGCTCTTACCATCTTTCTAAGCAAAGGAGAAGGAGCATACTTGGAAGCGCCGGTCTCATTGTAGATAACTTCCATGATCGCAAGAACGATATCAAGTCCGATGTAGTCTGCCAAAGCCAGGGGACCCATAGGATGATTTGCGCCAAGCTTCATAGCGGTGTCGATATCCTCTACGGAAGCAACGCCTGCAGCGTATACATTGATGGCTTCGTTGATCATCGGAATGAGGATACGGTTTACTACGAAACCTGCTGCCTCATTAACCTCTACAGGGGTCTTGCCGATGGCTACGGAGATCTCCTTGATCTTGGCAACCAGCTCAACGGGTGTGTTCGCGCCTGCGATAACCTCGATCAGTTTCATGCGGTCCGCAGGGTTGAAGAAGTGCATGCCTACCAAAGGGCGATCCAGTCCGTTTCCCATCTCTGTGATGGAAAGGGAGGATGTGTTGGAAGCAAAGATCGCATCCTTGGGAACGATCTGCTGTAACTCAGCAAATGTATCCTTCTTGATCTTCATGTTCTCCGGGCAAACCTCGATTACCAGGTCTACATCCGTGCAGATATCCTTTAAACCGGTCTTGATCTTATTCTTGATCTCGTCAGCCTTTTCCTGGGTGATTTTTTCCTTGCTTACCAAAAAAGCAAGGTTCTTTTCGATCTTAGCCTTTCCTCCGTCCGCGAATTCCTGTTTGATATCGCAAAGACGAACCTCAAATCCGTCTGTCATGGCAAATGCCTGTGCAATTCCTGCGCCCATGGTTCCTGCTCCGATAACACCAACTATCATTTTTACGTCCTCCTTAATAAATATACTGATATGTTCCTTAAGGTCCGCATGGCTTTGCGGATCCTAAACCTTGTACGAAATCTTAGCGGTTCTTGAAATCAACAACCTTAACCTTGGTGGGATCATCCTTCTTCTTTAAGAAGTTCGAGACACTTTGCGTTGAGCTCGCGCTCAGTCAGACCCTTGACTACCCAAGGGATCAGCCTGCCCATGACGTTGTCGAGCTTTGCTCCGGACTCTCTCATCGCCTGCTGCTCATCTTCATCCTTTATCTGACGCACCTTGTCGACTATAACGGAGCCGTTGCGGTACTCGCTGCCGCCGCCCAGCTCCTGCAGTCTGAGAAGGAATCTGGAAGGCCAGTTTTTGTCAACGCCGATAGGCGCGCTCTTATCAGTGAAGCCTGCCAGCACTTCGCAGCCGTCCTCGATATCA
>CALDIE010000151.1 GCA_937901625.1 uncultured Lachnospiraceae bacterium | reverse complement strand
GGGATCGTTTAAAGTCAGATTGCAGGTTCATATTACCGCCCTGCTCCAAACGTTTCATTCCTTCTTCCAGAAGATACTGAACCCGCATCTCCTCCATGCATTCCGGACATCTGTCCAGATGTTCCAGCAAAAGAATTGAGTTTTTCCGATCCAATGTTTTTTTTAAATAAGGACGTATCATCCCCCTGTAATCACGACACTCGGGGACTTTTTTATCCGTTTCGGATGAAATATCTTTATTTAAAAACTCCCAAAAAGAAAACATACATCTTTCCTCAGTTATGTAAACAAACACATCAAAATCATTTTACACTCATAATGACCTTGCCGCAAGTAAGAAAGAAAAAACCGTATCCGTAAAAACGGATACGGTCAATATAAATGCCGGCAGCGGGACTTGAACCCGCACGGTGTTGCCACCAACAGATTTTGAGTCTGCCTCGTCTGCCATTCCGACACGCCGGCATATGTGCTACCCACACAACATTGATTATATTACCACAGAGCAGATTTGATTTCAAGTTGAAATTTCAAATACTATTCACAAATTAAAAATAGTATTTATGTGAACCGGGTGGTATAATAACACAGATGAACGGGCCGGTGTTCATTTTGACGCGGCTGATATCCGTTCAAATAGAAGAATATTGAGTAGTTGTAAGGAGGAAAACAGTTTGTCCAAGAAAAATGAAGACGCAAAAAAGGTCGATGACACAAAAAAGATTGATGACACCAAAAAGAACGATGACACAAAAAAGATGGATGACAGCAAAAAGACCGATGACACAAAAAAGGAAGGCGGCAATAAAACCCTTTTGATCACCGAGGCTGTCATTGCTCTCGTAGCCGTTGCGATCATAATCGTTGCGATCGTTGTGTATAATAAACCGGCTGAAAAGACAGGGACCAACGATTCCGGTAATGTGGCGTCCGCCGGAACGGATGGCACGGACGCAACGGTTTCTGCCATCGACAATTCTGTTCTCTTTGAGAACACACCCGAAATCCCCGATATCACTTCTGTTGCCAATATGACGGAAGAAGAAGCCCTCAAGGCTGTGGAAGACGGTACCATGATCGTACTTACCACGGGAAACAGTAAGGTATATGTAAACAATTATCAGGATCATGATTATTTTTTTGCAAATACGCCTTATGATGAATCCGATATTGACAAGATCGCCGTAAAGCAGGTATTACTCCCCTACTTCGCTGAAACAAAGGCAACAACACGTACGGTTGCTCAGTTGTATGATACCGTCAGCATCAATTACATCGGTCGCACAATGGACGGCGTTGCATTTGACGGCGGCACGGCCAACGATCAGACCCTGCAGTTAGGCTCCGGTTCATACATCGATGGTTTCGAAGATGGAGTTATCGGAATGAGCGTCGGAGAAACAAAAACGATTTCCGTAACCTTCCCTGAAGATTACGGTGCTGAAAATCTGGCTGGTCAGGACGCCACCTTTGAGATCACCTTAAACAGTATCATCTCTGAGACCACTTTACCGGAGTTAACAGACCAGATGCTTCAGGAAGTCAGCGGCGACAGCACATACACAGTCGAGCGTTTCCGTGAGGAAGTAAAGGAAGGACTTATGCAGGATGCCATTTGGGAATTTATCGACGGAAGATACTATGTTGACAAAGTCTCCGAAGAAGATATCCTTTCCTATTATAATGAATCCATGGAGTACTATGATTCCATGTGCCAGAGTTACGGTATGCCTATCGAGGAGCTGTTGGGATATTACGGTACCACGATCGATGAATTAAAATCAGACGCCATGGAAAGCGCTGTAGAAAATGCACAATATACTACCATGTATAAGGCGATCGCGGAAGCAAACGGGATCACGGTTACCGATGAAGATATCACCACCCTGGCAACTGATTACGGATATACGGACAATGCTCTTTTCTTAGAGGATTATGGTGAAGACAATGTAAAATACTATATTCTTCAGTCCAATATAATGGATTACTTTATCTCTATCCGTTAACAGTATTACCGTATTAACAGTAAAACAACGGCGCAATCTCCACACCAATATGTGGAGGTTGCGCCGTTTATCGTTTCATTGACACCGGATCCGGTTAGCCGCACCCTGCTAAGCCAAAAAGATTCTTCTTATCAGTTGCCGGTTAAAAATTCTGTTTTAACATAACCTTCCTGACCGTCGTAAGCAATCTTGGTCCATCCGTTATTGTCACCGGAGAGAACCTCGTACCGATCTCCTTCATAGGCAACGCCCAAACGTTCTCCGTCCAGGCTGGCTGTCGCACGGACATTCACGGTTTCCGCAATCGTAACACGACTTCCGCTTTCTATCGATACGGTGGGTTCCACCGAACCGTCTTCCCTTACAAGGGAGAGAAACTCGGACTTGATATACCCGACATCCCCTTCGTAGGCCACCTTGCTCCAACCGTTGGGTTGTTGTGCGTAACAGGTAAGATGTGTACCTTCTTCAACCTTACCGAGACGATCCGCCGCCTCACTGTCCGATACACGGACATTTACCGTTGTATTGGTAACTACTTCAAAGGTTTCGGGCGCATCACTTGTCTCTTCAGGTTCGTTTTCGCTGACGGAATTATCACTGACTGCACTCCCTTGCGTTTCGGTAAGTGTTTCCTCAGCAGCGAGTTGTGTACTTACATCATCTCGTATCAACTGATTTAAGGCACCCATATAGGTTGAAAAATCCTCATCGGAGTCCATGATCTCTTTGTATTGTGTATCTACCTTTGTTAACAGATCCATTACATCCTGTTGCGAAGAAATAGATACGATATAGGTTGCCACTTTCTCATCAAAATCGCCTGTATAAATGCATAACTGTCCGTTTTCATCCGGGCATATAAACAAGGTAAGGAGGCTCGGAGCCGTCTGTTCCCAATCCTGGAAACGAACATCATAGGTCGTATATACGATATAGGAATTATCATACGGTCCCGCCTTTGTGTAGCAGGCGATATTTTCATACGATTCAACATAGCGGCTCTTCGCCTGGATCTTAGCGATTTCCACGGAGTCCACTGAATTACGGAGAGCACGGATGGTATCGATATCATCTTCCTGCAAAGCCTTAAAATATCTTTCCACCAATGCGTTTACTTCCGGATACGCATTCAATAACAACGGATCCGTCGGTACCGGTATAACATTATTTTGAGAGATCGCATCGGAACTGATGGTGATCACCTCCGGCTCCTTCGGCACTGTAGTTCTGTTTGACGTAACTTTGACCAATACCAATAGTATTACCAAAACAGCAACCGCGCTTAATACCCAGGCTGCGCTAACCTTCCATGAAGCGTCAGAATTCTTTTTGCTCTCTTTGGATTTTTCGAACTTTTCTACAGACTCTTTTGCAGATCCTTCCTCTGACTCCTCTTTTGACTCCTCTGACTCCTCTTTTGATTCCTCAATTGATTCCTCATTTGATTCCTCATTTGATTCAATCGAAGAGCCTTCTGCAGGTTCTTTAGCATATTCCTCCAAAAATTCACTTACAGGTTCATCATTTGACGGAGCCGCATCTCCTTCCTCCGCATCCTGCAAGGACGGATCTGCTGTATCCTGTATTGCAACATCTGCAATTTCTTTTTCCGGTGATGATTCTTGTGCAGGTTCAGCGCTTCTTCCGATCGCGCTAAGCATCTCGTCTAATTTTTCCAGATCTTTCGCCATCGGTCCGGTGATGTCTATATCCTTTAAAATCTCTTCCGTCGGAACATCCGCAACACTCCTGCTTATTTCCGTAGCCGTTGATGCGGATTCGGATGATCTGTTTTTCCTTTTATTTCTTCTGCTCATGACTATAAAACTCCTGTACTATCCGATCCTGAAGATTCGAAATGAAAAATGCACTCGACAGGAATCGAACCTGCATTAAAGGCGTCGGAGGCCTTCGTTCTATCCATTAG
>CALDIE010000150.1 GCA_937901625.1 uncultured Lachnospiraceae bacterium | reverse complement strand
GTTCAGACGTGTGCTCTTCCGATCTATCTGCAAGTTTCATGAGTACAACGGGATCCTGATGAGAAATTTCTTCTTTGTCTGAAAACAATCTGGCAAATTCTCCGGGATGCGGCGTTAAGATCGTCTTAAAGCCCTTTTTCTTACGTTCAATTAAAAGGTCTTTAAAGTTTTCCAATGACAGATAGTTTAAACCGTCCGCATCGATTACGAGGGGTTTATCGGCATGTTCGATCATATACCGGATCGTCTTTTGGGCGTTTTCGCCTTTCCCCAATCCGCATCCGATCAAAACAGCGTCACTCCATGCTATGGCATCATCTGTTAGCGCAGATCCGTTTTCATACTCCCCGGTCATAACGGAAGGAACCATTAAAAGAAGCGTTGGGATCACCTCTTTTACCGTTAAGCATGTAACCATTCCCGCACCGGCTCCAAAGGCAGCCCGGACGTTTAATAAAGCCGCGCCGGCCATGCCGTTACTGCCCGATACGGACAAAACCTTACCGAACATTGATTTATTTCCGTCCGGATTACGTTTTACAAATCCACAGAGGTCCTTCTTTTCAACGGAAAATCCCTGTGTCTTTAAAGAACGCGTATCGGCAACGGAGCGCACAACGATCTCGCCGCAGTATTTTCTTCCAAGAGGTAAGAGCATCCCGGGTTTAAGCGCGGAAAAAGTAACGGTAAGATCCGCGGATACGACCGTTAACTCTTCTGCCGGATCGGTTTTTACGGAAGAAGGGATAAGACCGCTTGGAATATCTACGGAAACAACGTAGGCACCCTCTTTACGGAATCCGTTGATCTTTTGGGCACATTCCGCGTAAGCAGACCGTAACGGGCGATCGGATCCGATCCCCAATACAGCGTCAATGATCAGATCGGGAACGGCAACGGGAAGATGATCCGGATAAGGATATGCCTCTATTTCTCTTTTTTTAAGAAACGAGCGCTGCATATGCCACTCTTCTGTTGCCTTGTCTTCGTCCCCCAATAAAGTGATATGGATCTTTTCTGACGGGATCTTCTCGGATAATAATCTTGCGATCGCCAGACCGTCGGCACCGTTATTTCCATGACCGCAGACGACCCATACTTCCTCTGAAGAAGACAAGCCTCTTTTTAACAATTCATCATACACAGAAAGAGCAGCACGCTCCATCAACAGGATTGATGAGATCATGCCGCTTTCCGTTAAATATGTTTCATAAGTTTTGATTTCTTTAGAAGTAGCCAGTTTTTTCATTATTTTGTCATATTAGGCATCCAAACGGGAACGGATCGCCTTGATAAAGTCTTCGCTGTTAACAACATTAACGTTCTCTAAGGATGTGATCAATGCCAGATCCTTGGTCATGGTACCGCTCTCGATCGTATCGATGGTTGCCTTTTCGAGACGTTCTGCAAATGCAGTAAGTCCGGGAATGTTATCAAGCTCTCCTCTCTTCTTAAGAGCACCGGTCCACGCGAAAATGGTAGCAACGGAATTGGTGGAGGTTTCCTCACCTTTTAAGTGCTTGTAATAATGTCTTTGTACGGTTCCGTGTGCTGCTTCATACTCGTATACTCCGTCCGGAGATACCAGTACGGATGTCATCATAGCCAGTGAACCAAAGGCGGAACTTACCATATCGCTCATAACATCACCGTCATAGTTCTTGCAGGCCCAGATAAAGCCACCCTTTGCTTTCATTACTCTGGCAACGGCGTCGTCGATCAAAGTGTAGAAATAGGTGATCCCTGCTTCCTTGAAACGATCGGCATACTCGTTATCATAGATTTCCTGGAATATATCCTTAAAGGTATGATCGTACTTTTTGGAGATCGTATCCTTGGTCGCAAACCATAACTCCTGCTTCGTATCCAGTGCATAGTTGAAGCAGGCTCTCGCAAAACTCTCGATGGAATGGTTTAGATTGTGCATTCCCTGAACAACGCCGGGACCGTCAAAATTCTGGATGGTCTCTCTCGTTACCGTACCGTCGTCTGCCGTAAAAACGATCTCCGCTTTGCCGGGGCCGTTAATGACAAGTTCGGTATTCTTATATACGTCGCCGTATGCATGACGTGCCAGAGTGATCGGCTTTTCCCAGTTTTTAACGCAGGGTTCGATCCCTTTTACGAGGATCGGAGCACGAAAGACCGTGCCGTCTAAGATTGCACGGATCGTCCCGTTTGGCGACTTCCACATCTCTTTCAGATCATATTCTGTCAGATTCCACTTCTCGATGATCGAGCAGATCTTGGACACGTACTTCGTATCGGTCGCATAGCCGCCGCCGGTGCGGGTGTAGGTGATCTGTTTTCCGTTCCAGCTGTCTGGCACGGCGAGGGAGAAGTCGTAATTGTATGCATTGAGGCGGGACTGATCCACGCGGGTTTCTTTCAGCACGCCGCTGCCCTTATAGGCTGCTACCGAAACGGCCACGTCATAGGTGCGGCTCGTGTCCGAGCCGCTGCCCACCGCCGTTGGGACGATGGATACCAGGAAACGGTCGATGTCGTTGGCACCGTTTGCCATCTGCGCCGCCTGCGCGGCGAGAATATCCTCCAGGTCGATGACCGCGTCCTTCA
>CALDIE010000149.1 GCA_937901625.1 uncultured Lachnospiraceae bacterium | reverse complement strand
CTCTTGTCGATCCTCCCTTTACGAACCTGCGACTGTATAAAACTCTGGTAGGATAAGTGAACGATCGCTGCCACCGGAATGGCTAAGAGGATTCCCGTCACTCCAAAGATCTTGCCGCCGACAGTAATAAAGATCAATATCCATACTGCCGGCACTCCCAGGCTGCCGCCAAAGAGCTTTGGCTTGATCACATAACCGTCCAAAAACTGGAGCAGCATCGTAAAGATCAGAAATTCCAGTGCGTACACAGGCTTTACCAGCAGGAGGACAAAACCTCCGATCACGGCGCCGAAGATCGGGCCAAAGGTCGGCGCGAGATTCGTCACACCTACCACAACAGAAATCAACGTAATATAGGGAAGCCCCGTCACAGCCATAAACAACGCGTTCATCAATCCGACGATCAATCCCTCCAAAAGGGAATAGCCGATATAGCTGATCAGAATTCTGTGGCATTTTGCCAGGTAAGAAGCAAAAGGTTCGTATTTCTTCTTCAGAAATACCTTAAAAAAAGTTTTCACCTGCTGCACCATCCGATGCTTATCCGCCAAAAGATAAACTGCCAGGATGATTCCGATCACAAAATTCACAATACCGCTTCCAACATCCTGAGATTTGGAAAGGATGCTGTCACGATTGTCCGTGATCCACGTCGTCACATACATAAGGATCTGATCCCAGGTTGTCGAAATATTCGTCAGATCGATCCCGAATGCGGCTGCGCTGATATCCCATTCGGTAAGCCACTCCTGCACCGAAACAAGGTATCCGTCGATGTTATCGATAAAAGTTGATATACTTCCGACCAGTTGCGGAACCAGAGAGAACAAAAGAACCGATACGACCAGCACAAACAGCACTACCGTCAAAACAACTGCCAGCACACGCCTTGTCGAGGCTTTTTTGATAGCCTTTAAAACCCTTTTTTCAAACCAGACTGCGATCGGATCCATGATATAGGCAAATATGATCCCGACAAAAACCGGTGACAAATACGCGAGGCACTCACCGACCACTCCGCCGATCACGGGAAGGTGGCTGATGATCTCATACAGAAGCACCGCTGAACAGGCCGCTATAATATATCCCCACCAGGAATGATCAAACCAGTTTTTTTCAAATTTCATCGTATTCCTCCCATCGTGTATCCGGATACGGAATCTCTCCTATTACAACGTACAACAACGGAAGCGACAACTTTCTCTTGTCGCTTCCGTCCTGTTTTCCATCTGACTAAATCCAATCCTGTGATCGGATGCCCCATAAAATCCGTCGCAAAGATATTGCAGTCCTGCGATCACGCCCAGGGATCCGCTGCCACCGGGATACGGATATCACCCAAAAGCATCTGGTCCCACAGAAACCACTCACCGGTAGAAGGCTTGTTACGAAGAGTGATCTGTCTTTCCGAATCCGCACCGGAAGACTTTAACCATAACACCAGATACCCCTCGTTGTCTCTGCTGTAAGGATTTTCATGAACCGCAACGGTATAAGGTTCCGTCGGTATATAGTTATTCTGAGGGGATGTGCCCGCCAGATAAGATCTGGGCACATAATCCTTCCCGTCCATAAAACGATCCCGCAAAAACTGGATCTCGTATGCGGTCAAAGGCTTCGGTCCCTTCAGGTAATTCAACATCTCAATACAGGCGTCTTTATTTACCGGATAAACACACAACGCGACCACCGTAAGTGCCGCTACCTGCGCCGGATCCTTCAGATCCGCACCGGGCATAGCCTGTAACTGCGCCAGGTTTTCCGGCATCGAAGGAAGCACTATATTCCATCGCTGATCCTTTCCGGTCGCCGCATTAACGGCCTTTCCGACCATGTTTGCCGCAGCGTTCCCCGCTGCACCGGCAACTTTCCGCTCTGCCTGCTGCTTTAAATTGTCAAACAATCCCATAAGAATACCTCCAATACTTTGCACATGATAAAACTTCACGTTTATCATACCCCATTTTCTATTTTCTGTATAGATTATTTGCGGTGGGAGTATGTCTCTATGCTCCAAATGCTCTCTGTTTGATCAGCGCTCCATATGCAAGGATTTCCTCATCCGTAAGGTTTAGGATCTCTTCCCCCGTAAAGTCAGGCACCACTTCCGGTCCCACGACACACCTTACCTTCTCTCCCTGTAAAATCCTATTAAAGACTCAGACGGGATCACAAAATACCCAAAACAGTCATGATCGGTCCAGGACCCGTTATCATACAGCCTGTAATCCTCTATTTCATCCATCTCCTCTTCTGTAAGATGATCACTCCACGGCATATCATATTTATTGTAACTCGTTCCTTCTATGTGAAGTTCTTCCATTTGTTCCGCATATTTCTTTACATCCTCCGGTATGAGTTCATCATATTGCTCCACCATATATTCGATATATTCCCCGGATATTTGAAATGTCAGTACCTCCTTTTCTTCCGTTCCTCCCACTGCGGGTGTGTAGTACCAACAAACTGCCTTGGCACCCTCCGGTATATCTGCCGGGAAATGTGCATATGCTCTTCCATCCATTGCTTTCAGTCTTTCGATCTCATCATGATATTCATATGGTGCATGATAAGGAAACAAGTCCATAGAAAGTACCGATGGCAGCGCCATGACTATGCCTAAAGCGACAAACCATAACACATATCTTCCCTGCTCCTTTAAATAGTTTTTATAATCATTCGGTTCTTCATACGACTCCCTTTTTCTCTTCTTCCACATTCTCGACCAAAGAATGATTGCAAGGAGAGCCGAAAGGATATGACTGGGACGGGGATGTACCATCGAATATAGCACCATTAGTATTGTAGGTATCCCCATGATCATAGGGGGGATGCTGTACTTTCTGTTTGATTTCATATCAATCCTCCTCAATGCAGCCGGTCGTAATCAGCATAGAAAAACTGTTTTGAAAAACTCACTGCCGGATAGGTGTCCTCCGCAACATTTAATCTGGCATAGTATGTCATATAATTCATATCTTGCGGGAAATCATTATTTCCAATCAATATCCTTCTAAGCAGCCTATCATCACCTCCTATTTCAGCCAGCCTCCAACGATCGTTTCTTTTTTCGAAGAAAATCATATCCCCCCGGACATGAGTTCTCCTTCTGTTGAATAATAATGAAAACCTACAAACGCCATTACTATTTTCCCCGAACATCTAAAACTTCCAATGCTTGTCTGTATGATATCATATTCATCAGTTTCCATTTTTTGTATCAGATTCTCTCTAAAATCCCTGTAATGAATATGCTGATAATTAGTAAAAGTCTCTCCGGACAATATTTTATCCACATTGTCTATTTCTTTGCTGTTTAGCGCAGATATGAAATCAAAATATACCTCCGAACATTCTCTCACCGCATTTTTATACCAAAGGTATCGTCCTGCAGCCCAAAGGATCGCTATCGTGACAATCAGGATCACTACGGTTATAAATTTATTCTTTTTATTACTCTGCATTTTCATCCTCCCCTGAAAACATTTTCCAAATCATGATCGCACCGCTTGCAGACGGTAATTCAGTCAGTACGATTAAAGATGACAAAAAAAGGATCACATGTTTCATTTGTGATCGTAATCTGTGCCCGGTAACCGTTATTCCATTCATCTAAGATGGTGTGATCGATGCGATATGCATCCTCATTGATATCCTCTTTGGAATTATCTTCGGACTCAACTTCAGAACGATACTCCGTACCCGTAGTAGATGCCCACGTAGGGAAAGCATCTATTCCAAAGATCTCAGAAGATAATAATACCCCTGTCAACATGCGCGCAAACGCTCTGTTTATCTCTTTTCTATTCAATTTTAATCCCTCCGAAATTTCCCTTTTTACACTGTAAACATTTTCATTACTCCATAATTACCTTATCATGCGTAATACATCTACGTCAAGTTGTTGCGGCTTAGTGGTCATATCCTGTCTCGAAGAGACTTCTGATGGATGTGTTCTGCCGACAGCATCACTTTACTCCGCCGCGTACCTATGGGAATCAATGTCACAGCATCGCTTTCCGCCGAGTGCCTGCAACAAAAAAGAGTTTGGCACGGATCATGTGCCAAACTCCTCTTAAGTTACATAGAAAGACAGGATATTATGCGTTAACGATCTTGCCGAAATCAGCCTTTAAGGATGCGCCGCCGATCAAACCACCGTCGATGTCAGGCTTGGAAAGCAGCTCTGCAGCGTTGGAAGCATTCATGGATCCGCCGTACTGGATGCGAACAGCCTCAGCCGTTGCGGCATCATACATATCAGCGATGATCTCACGAATCATGCCGCATACTTCCTGCGCCTGGTCAGCCGTAGCCGTCTCACCAGTTCCGATAGCCCAGATAGGCTCGTATGCAATCACAAGCTCCTTAACCTGATCAGCGGTGATACCGTCCAGATCCCACTTGATCTGACGCGCGATCCACTCTTTGTAGGTACCTGCCTTACGAAGAGCCAGTGACTCGCCGCAGCAAAGAATAGGCTTTAATCCGGAAGCAAATGCCTTCTTAACCTTCTGGTTGATAAGGATATCGTTCTCACCGAAGATATCTCTTCTCTCAGAGTGACCGATGATGATGTAGGAAACGCCTGCATCTTTTAACATCGGAGCGGAAATCTCACCGGTAAACGCGCCCTTATCCTCGATATAGAAATTCTCAGCACCTACCTGTACGTTGGTTCCCTTTACAGCCTCTACGACCGGTACGATATCGATCGCAGGTACGCAATACACAACATCAACTGCGTCATTTACAACAAGATCCTTTAATTCTGCACAAAGTGCTACAGCCTCGCTGGGAGTCTTATTCATCTTCCAGTTACCGGCAATGATCCTTCTTCTTGCCATTTTCTTTTCTCCTTTATGAAATTATTTGTTGTCGTCTGTTCCTCGTTGACCGCGCGAAATCTTACTTGTCGTCTGCGGCAACCACACCGGGAAGTGCCTTACCCTCTAAGAATTCCAGGGAAGCGCCGCCACCGGTAGAGATGTGGCTCATCTTGTCTGCAAAGCCTAACTGGTTAA
>CALDIE010000148.1 GCA_937901625.1 uncultured Lachnospiraceae bacterium | reverse complement strand
GCACTTCCGATCTAGCTCTGGGAACGTGTTGCGCCCTTTATATTTCCAAAAAATTGGGCAATATTTCGGATGATGAGTATGAAAGTTCAATTAAGCTTATAAGCGATTTGAATTTGCCGATAAAATATGATATTCAAAATAAAGAACAGCTTTTTACAAGTATTCATCATGATAAGAAAAACCATAACGGAAAGCTTAAATTTACAATCTTATCAAGCTTCGGAACCTGCATGATATTCTTATATCCAAACTTCTTCATCATTGCATCTACAATTTCATTCTTGTACTGCTCTTTCAGTCTACTCACTTTTGCGACCTCCTTTCCAATTAATCAATCTTCTCTAACTTACCGTCAACCTTAGCGACACGAACCTTATCCTTCTTCTCGCCCTGGAAACCGATACGAACCGGCTTACCCTTGTGAACATACATTACGTTGGAGATATCGATGGGAGCTTCCTTGCGGATGATGCCGCCGGTCTGATTCTGCATAGACGGCTTTGCATGCTTGCTCACCATGTTCACACCCTCAACGAGTACTTTGTGATTCTTATGATCTACGGAAAGCACCTTGCCTTCCTTGCCCTTGCCCTTCTCTGTGCTGCCGGCAATGACTCTAACTGTGTCGCCCTTCTTAATCTTCGTCATGATCCAGGCCCTCCTTATAATACTTCCGGAGCCAGAGAAATGATCTTCATAAACTGCTTCTCACGAAGTTCTCTTGCTACCGGTCCAAAGATACGGGTCCCCTTGGGGGTCTTGTCATCCTTAATGATGACAGCCGCATTCTCATCAAACTTGATGTAGGAACCGTCCTTACGGTGCGCACCCTTTACGGTACGTACTACAACCGCTTTAACAACATCACCCTTCTTAACAACGCCACCGGGTGTTGCATCTTTAACGGTAGCAACGATGACGTCACCGATATTGGCATATCTTCTGGTAGAACCGCCGACAACACGGATGCAAAGGATCTCCTTGGCGCCTGTATTATCAGCGACTTTCAGTCTGCTCTCTTGTTGTACCATGTTCTTTCTCCTTCCAACAATCTAACACCTTGTGATTACTTTGCTCTCTCAACGATCTCAACCAGTCTCCATCTCTTGTCTTTGGACAGGGGTCTGGTCTCTACCACCTTAACAGTATCACCGATCCTGGCATCGTTCTTCTCGTCATGAGCCTTTAACTTGTATGTTCTCTTCACGATCTTGTTATAAAGAGGGTGACGAACGTGGTTCTCAACAGCAACTGTGATTGTCTTGTCCATCTTGTCGCTGACAACCTTACCTGTACGAGTTTTTCTCAAATTTCTCTCTTCCACGATTTTGCTCCTTTCCAGTCTTAACTTACGCCTTCTGCTTAGCGTTCAATGCGCTCTGAATTCTTGCGATGTTCTTGCGAACGACCTGAATTCTGGCGGTGTTATCCAACTGGTTGGTAGCATTCTGGAATCTTAAGTTAAAGAGTTCCTTCTTTGCAGCGACCAGCTCCTGATTCAGTTCTGCCTGAGACTTCTGATTTAATTCTTCGTTATATTTCTTAATCTTCTTCGTTGCCATTTACACTGCACCGCCTTCCTGCTGCGCCTCCAATTCAGCCTTGGAGACTACCTTACACTTACAAGGAAGTTTGTGTGTAGCAAGACGTAATGCTTCTCTTGCTAACTCCTCAGAAACTCCACCAATCTCGAACATAACACGTCCGGGCTTAACTACTGCTACCCAATACTCAACAGCACCTTTTCCGGATCCCATACGTACGCCGATGGGCTTGCTGGTAACCGGCTTGTCCGGGAAGATCTTGATCCAAACACGACCGCCACGCTTGATGTATCTGGTCATCGCGATACGGGCTGCCTCGATCTGATTGGACTTGATCCAGCAGGGCTCACATGCCACGATACCATACTCACCATAGCTGATCTTGTTGCCCCTGGTAGCCTTACCGGCCATGGAGCCACGGAACTGCTTACGACGCTTCACTCTTTTCGGCATTAACATTATTTATCGCTCCCTTCCTTAGAAGACGCCTTGTCTTCGCTGTTTCCCTTAGTAGGAAGTACCTCGCCCTTGTAGATCCAAACCTTTACGCCAACCTTGCCGTAAGTCGTATCTGCCTCGGCGAAACCATAGTCAATATCTGCTCTCAGTGTCTGCAGGGGAATGGTTCCCTCACTGTAGAACTCGCTGCGGGCAATATCAGCACCGCCAAGTCTTCCGGATACGCAAACCTTGATACCCTGTGCGCCGGTAACACTGTTACCCTTGCCGTCCTTCTTCATGGTTCTGCTCATGCTGCTCTTTACGGCACGGCGGAAGGAAACACGGTTCTCCAACTGCTGCGCAACGTTCTCAGCAACGAGCTGGGCGTCTGCATCCGGCTTCTTAACTTCCTGGATATCCAGGTTGATCTCCTGACGGCCGATCAGCTTCTGAAGCTCCTTCTTGGTAGCATCGATTCCCGCACCGCCCTTACCGATAGCAACACCGGGCTTCTGAGCGTACACGATAACGTCTACCTTCTCAGACTTTCTTAAGATCTCAATACTGGATACGCCTGCCGCGTACAGTTTATTCTTCAAGAACTTACGAATATTGTAATCTTCAACCAGATAGTCTGCGAACTTATCCTCGGAGTACCACTTGGAATCCCAATCCTTGATAACTCCGACTCTCATACCATGCGGATTAACTTTCTGTCCCATACTTACTTAGCTCCTTTCTCATCAAGAACGATGGTGATGTGGCTTACTCTCTTCTCGATCCTGTACGCACGGCCCTGTGCACGAGGATGAATTCTCTTCATTGTGGGACCCTTGTTTGCGTAGCACTCAGCAATGTAAAGATTTTCAGCGCTCATTCCGTTGTTGTTCTCAGCGTTCGCTACTGCGGAGTCCAACAGCTTCTTGATGATGGAAGATGCGTATCTGGGATTGTACTCCAGGATCGCCTGTGCAGTGGCTACATCCTTTCCTCTGATCGCATCCAGTACGAAACATGCTTTCTGTACGGAAACCCTTGCGTAAGATAACTTAGCGGAGGGTCTTGTATCTTTAACTGCATTTCTCTCTCTCTTGATCTGAGATCTATGTCCTTTTGCCATAGTTTCAATATCCTCCTATCTTACCTAACCTTCGACTTCTTATCGTCCTTGCCATGGCCGCGGAAAGTTCTTGTAGCAACGAACTCACCGAGCTTATGGCCGACCATATCCTCTGTGATGTATACAGGCACATGCTTACGTCCGTCATGAACCGCAATTGTATTTCCTACGAAGGAAGGGTAAATTGTGGAACGGCGGGACCAGGTCTTGATGGCCTGCTTCTTACCTGATGCATTCATCGCGTCCACTGCCTTCAAGAGGCTTGCGTCTGCAAAAGGTCCCTTCTTTAATGATCTTGCCATGATAAATCCTCCTTAATCATCCACGGTTATTTGATAGCCTTACCGTTACGTCTTCTTACGATCAACTTGTTGGACTGCTTCTTCTTCTTTCTGGTCTTCAAACCAAGAGCAGGCTTACCCCAGGGAGTGCTGGGGCCGGGACGACCGATACCGGTCTTACCTTCACCACCACCATGAGGATGGTCGTTGGGGTTCATCACGGAACCGCGGACTGTCGGGCGGATACCCATGTGACGCTTACGTCCAGCCTTACCGATGTTTACCAGGTTGTGATCTCCGTTGCCAACCACACCAACTGTGGCGCGGCATACCAAAGGAACCATTCTCATCTCACCGGAGGGAAGACGCAGGGTTGCGTACTTGCCTTCCTTCGCCATCAGCTGTGCGCTGTTACCGGCGGAACGAACCATCTGGCCGCCCTTGCCGGGATACAGCTCAATGTTGTGCAACTGAGTACCTACCGGAATCTCGGAAAGCGGTAAGCAGTTACCGATTCTTACTTCTGCCTCTGCTCCGTTCATAACGGTCATACCGTCAACCAAACCTTCGGGAGCGAGGATATATGCCTTCTCGCCGTCTGCATAGCAGATCAGAGCAATGTTAGCGGTTCTGTTGGGATCGTATTCGATGCCGATTACCTTCGCAGGAATACCGTCCTTATTTCTCTTAAAATCGATCATTCTGTACTGTCTTCTGGAGCCGCCGCCGTGATGTCTTACAGTGATCTTACCCTGATTGTTACGACCTGCGTTCTTCTTCAGAGAAACACAAAGGCTCTTCTCGGGAGTGGTCTTTGTGATCTCGGAGAAATCAGAACCGGTCATATTTCTTCTGGAAGGTGTATAGGGATTATATGTCTTGATTCCCATTGTTTCTTTCTCCTTTTCTCTTTGATTCTTTGCGCAGCGCCTTGCGCCGCATACCTAAATCGGTTCACCGGTTTGACTGCAATTTACAGACCGGAGAAAATCTCGATTTCCTTGCTGTCCTCGGTCAGCTGAACAATTGCCTTCTTGGTCTTGGCGGTCTTGCCGACTACCATGCCGCGTCTCTTGTTCTTGCCGTCCTGGTTCATGGTGTTCACCTTAGCTACCTTGGTGCCCTCGAACATCTTCTCTACAGCTTCCTTGATCTGACTCTTGTTAGCCTGAGGATTAA
>CALDIE010000147.1 GCA_937901625.1 uncultured Lachnospiraceae bacterium | reverse complement strand
GTTGTATTTTGAAAAAACATTTTGCGTTCGGAAAGAGAAAGGGTAAAGTGACGGTTTGACGGGAAAGCGGGAAAATATATCGAAAATAAAAAAAAAGACCGGGATCGCGCTTTTCTGGATCGTGATATGGCAGGTTGTTGCCGTGATCGTTAACAACCCCGTTTATTTTGCGGGACCGATAGAGACGATCATGGAATTGACCGGACAGTGGAAGACGATTTCTTACTGGCAGGCGATCGGCGGGAGTACTGTTCGTATCCTTTTCGGCTTTTTGCTTGCGTCGATCACCGGATACATGGCGGCGTATTTTGCCGGTCAAAGGAAGTGGCTTTCGGAAATCCTTGTGGGACCGGTTAACTTTTTTCAGTCTGTACCGGTTGCCGCTGTGGTCGTGATCCTTTTGATCTGGTTCGGTTCAAAAAAACTTTCTCTGTATATCACGTTTATGGTTGTTTTTCCGAATATCTACAGAAGCGCGTTAGAAGGCTTCACAAGCGCTGACAGAAAACTTTCGGAGGTTGCGGAGGTCTTTTCCATCGATAAGAAAGACCGATTCCGATATATCTATAAAGAAGCGGCCGGGTCGAATCTACGCGGAAGTATTCCGTTTTGTATCGGAATGAGTTTTAAATCCGGGATCGCAGCGGAGATCATCGGCGTAAGTGCTCATTCGATCGGAGAGCGATTGTATGTGGATAAGATCACTTTAAATACGGCCGGTGTTTTTGCCTGGATGATCTCGATCCTGCTGCTTAGCGCCCTGGTGGAAAAAGGATTGCTTTTTGTACTGGCGCAGGCAGAAAAAAACGGACTTCGTCTCGAGGGGCAGCGGGAGAGGACATTCATTGAGGACAGCCGTACAAAGGATGATCGTAAAGAGGAAGAAGATGATGAGGATACATATCCGGGGATCCGGATCGAAATAGAGAAGCTGAGTGCTTCATATGAAGAGAAGCCCGTATGGAAGGATCTGACGCATACCTTTGAGGAAGGAAAGATCCATTGTATCTATGGGGAGTCCGGGATCGGAAAGACAACCTTATTGCGTATCCTTGCCGGATTGGAGCAGGCTGATGAGGGTAAGGTGATTTGGAAAGCGGGTACCTCGGATTGCGATCGGCCTTCCATAGGGATGTGTTTTCAGGAGAACCGGCTCTTTGAGAGGCACACGGCGTTAAAAAATCTGGAGATCAGCGGCAGCAGCGGATGCGCACGGACGATCCTTAAGGAAACTTTTGCTGTCGATACGTTCGGTAAGCCGGTCCGGACATACAGCGGAGGAATGAAGAGAAGGCTTGCGCTGATCAGGACCCTTTTGTCAAAGCAGACGCTTCTGTTGCTGGACGAACCCTTTACGGGTCTGGATGAGGAAACCAAAAAGCAGACGATCGGCTGGATCGGACGATACAGGAAGGGACGGACAGTATTGCTGGTGACGCATGATCCTCAGGATGCAAGGGATCTTGGAGCGGAGACTTTTTCGCTTTAGAAAGGGAAAAACAGGGAGAAAAACCTTATATACAGAATTTGTTAATATACTGGACTTTCGTTAGAAGGCTGTGTTATAATCTCCTAGTATGTGCGCGATGTATGCACATGGCAGTCGATTTTAAGGAGGAAGATTTTCAATGAGCGTTCAGGTAGAAAAGTTAGAGCATAATATGGCGAAACTGACCATCGAGGTAGCGGTGGATGAATTTGAGAAAGCCGTAGAGAAGGCTTATCATCAGAATAAAAATAAGATCAGTATTCCCGGATTCCGTAAGGGAAAGGTAAGCCGTCAGGTAATGGAAAAAATGTACGGCAAGGAGGTCTTCTTCCAGGATGCAGCCAATATCGCAATTCCCGAGGCGTATGAAAAGGCATACGACGAGGTAGAGGAGGAAATCGTATCTTCTCCCGAGATCGAGGTAACGCAGATCGAAGCGGGAAAGCCTTTCATCTTTACCGCAACGGTTGCATTGAATCCCGAGGCAACACTTGGACAGTACAAGGGCGTTGAGGTAGAAAAGTTTGATACTACCGTAAGCGATGAGGAAGTGGAAGAGAAGATCAACCGGGAGTTGGAGCAACAGGCAAGATTTGAATCTGTTGTACGTCCCGCGGAGAACGGCGACCAGGTAGTGATCGATTTCGAAGGATTTGTTGACGGTGTCGCATTTGATGGCGGCAAGGCTGAGAATCATACATTGACCCTCGGATCCGGCACATTTATTCCGGGATTTGAAGATCAGATCGTTGGCAAGCAGCCCGGCGATGCATTTGACGTAACGGTTACTTTCCCGGAGGATTATCACGCTGAGGATTTAGCCGGCAAGGAAGCAGTATTCAAGTGTGTGCTTCATGAGACCAAGGAAAAGCAGGTTCCGGTTCTGAATGATGCTTTTGCTGAGGAGAAGGGTTGTGATACGGTAGATGAGTATCGTCAGGATGTTCGCAACGGCCTTGAGTTGAAAAAGCGCGATGAGATGAGAGCACAGAAGGAAGACGCTGTTCTCGAAGCCATCGTTGCAAATGCAGAGATGGATGTTCCGGAGGCAATGATCAAGACCAGACTTCACCAGAGAGTAGATGATTTCGCTCAGAGACTGAGAATGCAGGGACTTAGCCTGGAGCAGTACTTCCAGTTTACCGGTCTGAACGAGGAGATGCTGATGGAACAGTCCAGAGAAGGAGTAGAGAAGTCCGTAAAGGCTCGCATCGCTTTGGAGGCTGTTGTAAAGGCCGAAAATATCACCGCTTCGGATGATGACTACGAGGAAGAGATCAGAAAGATGGCAGATGAGTACTCCATGGAAGTGGAAAACATCAAGAACATGCTCGGCGAGAAGGAAGCGGCACAGATCAGAAAGGATCTTGCGATTCGCAAGGCTGTTGATCTTGTGGTTGAACAAGCCGTTGAAAAATAATTGATAATTTTGAGTTATAATAATAGCGCTTCCTTATAAATTTTTGTAAGGGAGCGTTATGCGTTCATGGGAATTTTCCGGATCGGCAGCAGGTCATTAAGAACTTTAACGGTCCGTCCGGATAATATTGAAAAACGGAGGTAATCCCAATGAGCAAACTTGAGCTTCTCAAGGAAGCCGTTTTTCTCGGCGTAGCTCTTGAGCGTGGTGGTCAGGCCGCGGCGGAAACCTGACAGGTGCGTGCCACCCTCTATGGTGTTTATGTTGTTGACATAAGAGTGGACGTTCTCGGTGAAGCCGGTGTTGTACTGCATGGCAATCTCTATCGGGATGACCTTGTCGGTCTCCAGGTGTATTGCGCTCTCGCAGAGCTTCTCTCGGGTGCTGTCAAGATAGTCGATGAACTCCACGAGACCCGTTTCGGAATAGAACAGGTCGGTGCGTATCTCATCGATGGGGTTGCCCTCCTCGTCCTTGCGGGGCCGCTCGTCGCGCAGGGTCAGGCGC
>CALDIE010000146.1 GCA_937901625.1 uncultured Lachnospiraceae bacterium | reverse complement strand
GCCATAGTCCACCACTATGATCGGCCCGCCGTACAGGGTCAGAGCCGCTGCGCCGTCAACTATCCGGTCAGGGCCTACTTCGGCAGGATTTGTTTTGATCAGCCTTATCCCTGTTTTTGTTCCGGGACCCACTATGAGAGGTTTTACCCCGAAATATCTGATTGACGCATTCGTAAGGGAATGCATAACATCAGGAACAACACTTGTCACTATTACTGCGTTTACCTGTTCCGGGCTGTAACCACTGCTGCGCAGCATAGAAGTCAGCATTACTCCGTATTCATCAGAAGTCCTGGGGGTAACGGTAGTCATTCTGAAACTTGCGGCAAGCTCAGCACCGTCAAAAAGTCCTACTTTAATATTTGTATTTCCAACATCAAATGCCAGCAGCATAATAATCCTCCAATTGTTCAAACAGTTCTCTTTTTTCTTCTCTCAGTTCCCTTATTTTCATTTCACTTCCTATTTCATCAAAATAGAAATCATCATCATTGTGAGTCACTACTATCCTGAGATCACCTTTTTCTCCGAATTCGAGTATGATGATACCGCTGACCTCATCCACAAAGAGAACACACATCGCCTTCAGCTCGTCCTTTACCGCCTGCGGAAGCCTGTCATGAGCCGGATTCAGATAAAATTTCTGCGCATAATAACTCGCTGCGCATAATATACGTCTGTTTTCCATTTGCTATCCTTTCAGCTGAACATCAGCACTGCTGCGGCGACGGCCGCGTTCAGTGATTCGACCTTGCCTGCCATTGGTATGATCACCAGATCGGTTGCGGCATTCATTACCGCTTCACTTACTCCCGCAGCCTCGCTGCCTATTATGATCGCCGATCCGGACATATCTGCTTCCTTATATGTTTTTTCCGCTTTCAGGCTGGCAGCATATACTTTTATTCCGCTTTGCTTTAACTGTGATATGATATTTTCCAGATCAGCTCTTACGGTGATCACCCTGAAGATACTGCCCATGGTAGAACGTATCACCTTCGGGTTATACAGATCCACACAGTCTTCGCTCATATATACAGCCCGGACTCCTGCAGCCTCTGCGGTCCTGATCATGGTACCCATATTCCCCGGATCCCTGATACCGTCCAACAGGAGTATCTTTCCCGGGTCTTTTTCTTCTGGACTACTATGCAGTTCATTTCCGCAAACAGCCTGCGCTTCAGCTGCCGGCAGGCCCTTTGCTTTAATAAGCTCTGACCAGTCTGGCTGACGCACTACCGCCAGAACGCCCTGAGGGTTCACAGTATCACTGAGCTGACGGAAGATCTGATCTTCTACCACTTCCAATGAACAGGTGCAGTTTTCAAAGGCAGATGGATCTTGATATCGACACTGCCATCACCCGATGCGATGGTGTTTTCTGTCAAGTGCCCGATCATTTCATAAACCGGCGAGGCATTGACGAACTCAAGCTGCCTGCCCATAAGACCGTCAGAATACCCTTTGATTTCCAAGGTCGGCGGGCCATTGAGCGTATCGGGAATCACGACATCCACATCATGCAGATTGGCACCTTGGGTGGTTGCTGTATCAGCATGGATGGTGATGGCTTTGCCTTCCACCGGAATACCGGCTGCCTTCATATCTCTTAAAACGTAACGCATCTGCGGGGCTGCAAGCCCGACCTTTTCCAGTTCTGCCACGTGATCGAATACCTTATCCGGGCACTGGTCATATAAAACTTTCCCGTGATCCATTACAACAATGCGGTCAGCGTATTCCGCCACATCCTCCATGCTGTGGGAAACCAGCACGACGGTGATCCCGCGTCTCTTTTTGAGATCCCCTATCATGTGAAGGAGGTCTTCTCTGCCTTTCGGATCGAGACCGGCTGTAGGCTCGTCAAGCACCAGGATCTCCGGCTCCATCGCCAGCACTCCCGCGATAGCGACTCTTCTTTTCTGGCCTCCGGAGAGATCAAAGGGAGAGATGTTTAAACAATCCTCGCTCATCCCCACCAGATGCAGTGCTTCGATCGTTTTTTCCTTACACTCCGCGATTGAAAAGCCGAGGTTTTTAGGTCCAAAGGAAACTTCATTTAAGATCGTATCCTCAAACAGCTGATGCTCCGGATACTGGAATACCAGTCCGACCTTGCCCCTGAGTTTCTTTCTGGGATAGTCTTTGACAAAGACATCTTCGCCGAGATAGTACATCGTTCCGGAAGTCGGCGTAAGAAGCGCGTTGAGATGCTGGACCAGGGTTGATTTCCCCGAACCCGTATGACCGATCAGTCCCAAAAACTCGCCTTTATCGATCCGGATATTGATATGGTCAAGTGCCTTTACCGCCATGGGCGTCCCCGGATTATATTCGTAGGTTAAGTCCTCCAGGATCAACTGTGTCTTTTCAGAGAAGCGTTTATCCTCCTCTTTCGAAGCGGATCTTACATCCTTAGAAACAACATCCCCCGTATACTCTCCATCAGGTCCGTTCTCTTTATCCTCGCGATGTTTTTGATATACTTTAACAAGCTCATCTACAAGTTCTTTTTGCGTAAGTATTCCGGATGGAATATCCATTCCGGCCTTTTGCAGATTGTAGGCTAACTCCGTAACCTGCGGCACGCCGAGGCGAAGCTCCAGAAGTTCCGGCACACGCGAAAAGATCTCTTTGGGCGTTCCGCTCATCTTCACCTCACCTTTTTCCATTACAAATACACGGTCGGCGTAGATGACTTCTTCCATATAGTGTGTGATCAGGATGATCGTGATCTTTTCAACATCGTTAAGGGCACGAACAGCACGGATGACCTCCTTTCTGCCGGAAGGATCGAGCATGGCTGTCGGCTCATCTAAAATGATACACTTCGGATGCATGGCGATCACGGAGGCGATGGAGACACGCTGTTTCTGACCGCCGGAAAGCTTATTGGGTGAAGCTGCGCGATACTCATACATTCCCACGGCCTGAAGGCTTTCCTTTACCCGCTCCCAGATCTCCTTCGTCGGAACTCCGAGGTTTTCCGGACCGAATCCCACATCCTCCTCAACTACCTGTCCGATGATCTGATTGTCCGGATTCTGGAATACCATGCCGGCTGTCTGCCGGACAGGTAAAGTATTGGACTCATCAGATGTATCTTTTCCGTCTACGATCACTGTTCCGCTGGTGGGATAGAGAATGGCGTTGATATGCTTCGCAAGGGTGGATTTTCCCGATCCGTTGTGTCCGAGAATGGCAATAAACTCCCCCGGATACACTTCGAGATCCACATCCTTTACCGCAGTAACGGTGGATTCGATATTACCCTCTTCATCACGTTTCGCGTATTCAAATGTTACATGGTTGATGTCAACGATTCCCATATCATCCTCTGCGCTCTGTCTGTTGTTCCTGTGAAATCACTATTTGCTATTCTACTCGATTACACCCTGTTTGGCAATCTGAACTCCCTTATATGTTTCCTGTATGGCTTTCCTTTTTACCTTAAATCAGCTGTGAATAGTAACCCTGTATGCCGTTTTAGGACAGTGGTTTAAATGACGTCCAATGTTACTTTAAAACAACGTTATAAATGGCATCAAATAGTTCTATCGAATACGGTGTGAAACAGATTCCAATACAGGGCGCATAAAAAATGCACCGGCTGTTACCCCGGTGCATCCTCGTATCATCTGTTTTATAGTGAGCGTCAAAAATAATCTCACATTCACTATAATACCTCCAGCAGGATATATGTATCAGATTATACTAGTTCGATGATAACCATCATGGCTGCGTCACCCTTACGAGGACCAACCTTAACGATGCGGGTATATCCACCCTGACGATCAGCATATTTCGGAGCGATCTCATCGAACATCTTCTGGCACAGATCAACCTTCCTGGTGTTCTTCTTGCGGCCTGCGTTCTCGGAAGGAACGGTGGTCACATCGTAGAATACCTTCAGCATCTGGCGACGTGCGTGAAGTCTGGAGGGAAGATCCTTCTTGATCTCCTTCTCTACTTCATCATAAACGGTAACGAGCTTGCCGTCTGCGTTCTTTTCCTTGATGCGCTTTCCGTCCTTGTCCTTCTGCGCAACCTTGGTCTTAACGGTAACGGTCTCAAAGTTGTCCTTCTCCTTAACAGCAAGAGCGATCAACTTCTCAGCAATCTTCTGTACTTCCTTTGCTCTTGCCTCGGTCGTTGTGATACGACCGTTAAAGATCAGCATGGTCACCTGATTACGAAGCAGTGCCTTTCTCTGATCGGATGTCTTGCCTAACTTTCTGTACTCTGCCATTTCTTTTCTCCTTATTCTAATGATGGAGCCTGCGTCGGCGCACATCGGTCTTACCCGACACCGGCTTATTTCCAAGATTGTTGATGACGGTTACGCACACTTCGGTTTTACCGAAACCGCCCCGGGAAAACTCCCCTTATTCCGCGCCGGAACCGTCATTGCTCAATGACAATCCCAGACCCTTTAACTTCTCCAATACTTCATCCAGGGACTTCTTACCGAGATTACGAACTTTCATCATCTCGTCCGGCGTCTTGTTTGCCAGTTCCTGAACCGTATTAATACCTGCACGCTTTAAGCAGTTATAAGAACGAACGGAAAGCTCAAGCTCGTCAATGCTCATCTCAAGAACGCTTTCCTTCTTGCTATCCTCTTTCTCGGAGATAATCTTACCGGATTCCTTAGGATCCTCGGAAAGATCGATGAAGAGGCTCAAGTGCTCACTCAGCACGCGTGCCGCAAGGCTGACAGCCTCCTTGGGATCGATGGTTCCGTTTGTATATACATCCAGCGTAAGCCTGTCAAAGTCTGTAATCTGACCAACACGGGTATCCTCAACCGTCATGTTTACACGATCGATCGGTGTATAGATGGAATCCACCGCGATACTGCCGATGGGCGCATCCGAAGTCTTATTCTTGTCGGCGCTTACATATCCACGACCTCTCGTTACGAGAAGATCCATCTCCAGCCTGCAATCCTTGCCACCGTTTAAGGTAGCGATCGGCTGGTCAATGTTTACGATATATACATCCGGATCATCAAATTTGATGCTCTCGGCTGTAATAACACCACCGGTAACAGATTCTACATCAAGATGTCCCTTCTTGGGTTCGTCATTGTCGCTCTCATCCTTGATCGCAAGGCTCTTGATGTTCATGATGATCTCAGTAACATCTTCCTTAACGCCGGGGATGGCATTCAATTCATGAAGGACGCCATCAATCTTGATCTGGCTTACCGCTGCTCCCGGCAGGGATGCCAGCATGATACGTCTCAACGCATTACCCAGGGTAGTACCATAACCTCTTTCCAAAGGCTCTACGACAAATCTTCCGTAGGTATTATCCTCGGAGATCACTGTCGTCTTGATGTCCGGTCTGTCAAACTCTAATCCTAACATGCATTACCCTCCTTCCATATTCAGATGGCTGTCTACTTATTACTTGGAATACAACTCGACGATAAGCATCTCGTTCACAGGAACGTTGATAGCCTCTCTCAAAGGAAGCTCCTTAACGGTTCCCTTCTTTGCCTCGTAATCAACCTCTAACCAATCAGGAACGATTCTTGCTTCGGTAACTTCGATGATATCCTTGTATCTCTGAAGTCCCTTTGCCTTCTCGGTCAGTTCGATCACGTCGCCGGCCTTAACCTCGTAGGAAGGAATGTTGATCTTCTTGCCGTTTACCAAAATGTGCTTGTGACCTACAACCTGTCTTGCTTCTTTTCTGGTACGGGCAAAGCCAAGGCGGAATACTACGCTATCCAGTCTGCTCTCCAGGAGGATCATCAGGTTCTCACCGGTCATACCCTGCATACGGTCTGCTCTCTCGTAGTAGTTACGGAAAGGCTTCTCCAATACGCCATAGATAAACTTTGCCTTCTGCTTCTCGCGAAGCTGGGTACCATACTCACTTACCTTCTTGTTAGCGTTCTTGGAAACACGGATGGACTCATTGGGATGTCTGTCCAGTCTCTTATTTAAGTTTCTCTTACGTCCTCCAACATCCTCGGGATCCTTTTTCCACTCGGAAGTATGAGTATACTTCTCTACGCCAAGGTAGGAAGGGTCGATGCCAAGTGCTCTGCATCTCTTAAGAACAGGAACTCTGTTTACTGCCATTTTATTAATCTCCTTTAATACAGTTGTTTACAAACAATATGTTTTTCTTCCAACATTTAACAAACAATTGTAACTATACACGACGTCTCTTCGGAGGACGGCATCCGTTGTGAGGAACGGGTGTTACGTCTCTGATGGATACGACTGTCAAGCCATTAGCCGCCAATGCACGGATAGCTGCCTCACGTCCTGAACCGGGTCCCTTTACGAATACATCTACTGTCTTAAGGCCGTGGACCAGCGCTGCTTTAGTTGCAGTTTCTGCTGCCATCTGTGCTGCATAAGGAGTAGATTTCTTTGAACCTCTAAATCCAAGACCGCCCGCAGATGCCCAGGAAAGAGCATTGCCCTGGCTATCTGTCAACGTAACGATAGTGTTGTTGAAAGATGCCTGAATATGAGCCTGTCCATGTTCAACGTTTTTCTTGACACGCTTCTTTGTCGCCTTCTTAGCGAGTGCTTTCTTATTTGCTGCTGCCATAAAACTAACCTACTTTCTGAATTTTTGTTACCGCACGAAAGCTCTTGTTCCGGCGGAATCGTACGACTGTTGCTGCGGCTTTTATGCCATTACTTACTTCTTCTTACCTGCTACGGTCTTCTTCGGACCCTTTCTGGTTCTAGCATTGGTCTTGGTCTTCTGTCCGCGAACGGGAAGTCCCTTTCTGTGACGGATACCACGATAGCAACCGATTTCCTGAAGTCTCTTAATGTTGAGTGCGAACTCTCTGCGAAGATCACCTTCTACAGTGTAGTTCTCGTCGATCACTTCACTGATCGCCTTAACTTCATCATCCGTAAGATCTCTGCAACGGGTGTCAGGATTAACCTTGGCAGCCTCTAAGATCTTTGTTGCGCTTACCCTGCCGATTCCGTAGATGTAGGTAAGTCCGATTTCGACACGTTTGTCTCTGGGTAAGTCAATACCTGCGATACGAGCCATGTTTCTTTTCCTCCAAGTTCTTTTGGTGTCTGCGGTCTCTCTTAAATATGGTAATGAGACCACGATTAACAGTTACTAATTGACTGGGGTATTTCTACCCAACCGAAAGTCACCCTCCGGTCTTGCCCCTCCGCACCTTTTGGGGAATGTGCAACTTTCCATGCGGAAGGTATCAATCGTAAATGCACGGTATCACCATAACTACCTCACATTTATCGATTCGCTCTCCGTTTTTGTACGGAAACCGTTAGCCTCTCATGATCCACACGAACAAAAACAGCGATTAACCCTGTCTCTGCTTATGCTTGGGATTCTCACAGATGATCATGATTCTCCCTTTTCTCTTGATGACTTTGCACTTTTCACAAATAGGTTTTACAGATGCTCTTACCTTCACTTCAAAAACCCTCCTTTCAAAAAAGTCCGTTTAAAATTATATCATGCTGATTTTTATAATGCAAGCAGATATTTTCAGGGTTATTTATCTCTCCAGGTAATCCTTCCTTTGGACAGATCATAAGGAGACATCTCCAATGTCACCTTGTCACCCGGCAGGATCCTGATGAAATTCTGTCTCAGTTTACCGCTGATGTGAGCCAGTACCACATGACCATTCTCCAGCTCTACACGAAACATCGTGTTGGGCAGTTTCTCAATGACCGTTCCTTCTACTTCAATGCTATCAGACTTTGCCATATCTTTCCTTTCCGTGCCGGATCGCGACACCATCCAGTTGACTATGATCCCGGAAGTGTTTATTCCGGTTTCTTCTATAAATATACACTTCTTACACAAGTGTAAGGATTTCCGGTTCACCGTCCGTGATCAGGATCGTGTTCTCGTAATGTGCCGCAGGCTTTCCATCCACGGTTGCCACCGTCCAACCGTCATCCTTCCAATTGATCTCGGGGCTGCCGAGCGTGATCATCGGTTCCACGCAGATCGTCATGCCGGCCTGGAGTTTCGGACCGCGCCTTTTCTGACGATAGTTCGGAATCTCCGGATCTTCGTGAAGGTCCGTTCCGATGCCGTGTCCGATCAACTCTCTTACAATACCATATCCCAGGGGAGTGATATAATCATCGATAGCATTCGAGATCTCATAGAGATGTGTTCCGGCGTGCGCTTTTTTGATACCCTCAAAGAAACTGTCTCTGGCAGCATCCACCAGGCGCAGTACTTCCGGTGCCACCTTTCCGACACAGAAGGTTCTGGCCGCATCGGAGTTGTATCCTTTATAGATCACTCCCGCATCTACCGTGATGATATCGCCCTCCTTGAGGATCCTGTCCTTTCGGGGAATACCATGAACCACTTCCTCGTTGACCGATGTGCATATGGAAGCCGGATATCCGTCATAGTCCAAAAAGTTGGAAACAACACCGTACTCCTTGATGATCGCTGCTGCTTTTTCATCGATCTCGTATGTTGAAATCCCGGGAACGATGTACTCTTCCATCCTGTTTAACAGATCACTTAAGATCTTGCAGGATTCCCGCATCAGTCCGATCTCTCTGGCTGTCTTAATCGTGATCGCCATATCCACTCACCTGCGTTAACCAAGGATCGCCTTGATATTGTCAAATACTTCCACAGGCACAAACTCCTCGGTGTTATATTTCGTTAAGCGGTTTAATAATTCTGTTTATCCATCTCCTCTGATATGTTCAGGAATGCCCACCAATGTTATTGTAACATCGCTTAGACATACACAATTATTATATCGTACAAGCGTCTCGCTTCAAAGGACTAAATGCTGTACTGCTTGTAATTGCTGCTATTCAGAAATTATCCTTCCAATCAAAGCAGCCCGGCTT
>CALDIE010000145.1 GCA_937901625.1 uncultured Lachnospiraceae bacterium | reverse complement strand
GCTTAGGTCGGCCCAGGGATAGCCCTCCATAAACACGCCGTGATACAGATTGAGTCCGCGCAGATCACCGTTAAGGAAATGCTCAAAGTCGCTGTCGATAGCAGAAAGATCGATCTTGTACTGCATGAAATCTTTGGTGATGATCCCCGGTAAAGATTGGAAGCGAAGGGTTTTGATCAGATCCCGGCATAACAGAGAGATCTTTTCGGCAGAGACAGGTTGCTGCGGGTGATAGACATTCCATATACGATGCAGATCCCTGGCGGTAAGAGTGTTTTTTCGCATATAGATACACAGAGCCAGCAACTCCTTTACGAGCGGATCCGTAAATCGCAGCTCATCCGTACCGTTATAGACTTGAAATGTGCCAAAACACTTTGCGAGGAGCCTTTTGGCGGGGGAGGTACCCTCATTGGATGAAAAGAGCAAAGGATAGGGAGCGGAAATCACTTCTTCGTGTTTCTTCATATAAGAGAGGATTTCCTGCTTGAGCAGGGGTTTCATCAGATAGCCTTCCGCTTCCGGTTCACGGATGTTTGGAAAAGCGGAGGAATAGGCGCTTAGAAACAGGATGTTTGTGGAAGGTGATAGCAGTTTAATATGCATAGCCAGTTCCTGACCGTCCATAACGGGCATGGTCATATCCAGGATCGCGTAATCGATTGGGTGCGCGTAAACGATATCCAATGCCTCACGAAAATCGCTTGCCGTAAAAAAACTGCCTTCGGGCCAAAGCTCACGAAAGACCTTTTCGGATCCTCTCAATATGATCTTTTCATCGTCGACGATCAAGGTATTCACGAGTATCCTCCGCATTGTTTTGTTGCGAAAGCAACTATCGCAATTCTATAACACTCACAATCCGCGTAATAGCGCTGCCGGTTCGTATCTCGCGGGTCACAATCTTTACCCTGACAACATTATATAGCGGATTTTCTATATGAACAAGAAGTGTGAGGAAAAGGAGAGGAAGGGACAGATTAATTTGCAACCGCAAGGCGCGTAAATGCAAAGGCGAAATGCTTGCCGGAAAAAAAAACTTTGATATACTGAACATATCAGTTGTGAGACCGAAATAATTACCATGGTGATCCTTATAAGGAGGAGTTTATGAACATAGCGGAGAAAATTTTCTACCTGAGAACAAGTAACGGACATTCACAGGAGGATATGGCAGATGCTTTGGGTGTCAGCCGTCAGACGGTATCGAAGTGGGAGTTGGGAAACGCGATTCCCGATACTGACAAGATCGTAGCGATCAGCGCGTATTTTCATGTAACGACGGATTTTCTTCTGATCGACGATTACGGGATCGAGAGCTTAAGTAACCTCGACCGCGTAGTGATCAAGTTTATCAATTCCGCGAGAGATATGGAGAGTATCGCGGATGAACTTGTTAACATCGCCAAAGACGGTGTGATCGACGCAGAGGAAAAAGTACGGTTAAACGACATGATGGAGCTTGTGGAAGGGGTTTTTCAAACTGTCGAGGAGTTAAAGCGTTTGATGGAAGTGTAAACGCAGAAAGAAAGGGAATGAAAGGGAATGAATAAAATGAAGAAAGAGATGGATGTAAGAAGAGACGATCGTGGTTTTTCGTTGGTAGAGCTGATCATCGTGATCGCTATTATGGCTATTTTGGTTGGGGTGATGGCACCACAGCTGATCAAGTATATTGAAAAGACCAATGTAGCGGCAGATACGCAGACATGTGACGCGATCCACTCGGCATTGGTATACGCAATGATGGATCCGGAAGTGTTGACAGCCAGTGACAACAGTCAGCAGATGATCGATGCTCTGCTGGATTACAGCGGAGGAGGACCACACAGATTAAATTGCTATACCGGACCCTGGCTTACGACCGCGTATGCGCAGGCCGTAACAGATATTCTTGGATACAATCCGTTTGATATAAATTGGGATGACAGTGCACTTTTTAAATCTTCGGGAGGATCCGGACATTCGCTTGGACTCATGACGGTACAAAACGATGAAGGTACAGGGTTTGCTGTGTATTTACAGTGGTCTGACCGTACCGGACAGAAACAGGGCGTTGCTTATACGGGTGATTATGACGGACTGGAGGCTTCCAAGGTCATCTATGTAAAGTAAGACCGGGAGAAATGACTTTTGCAAGGTATGCGTAAAAAGGGATAAAGACAGATAGAAGGATAAGAGGATCCGTAACCGCGCTGATTGGCGGTTGCGGATCTTTTTTGAAAAAAGATTAGCACTCGCTCTTGCAGAGTGCTAACAATCGTGATAAGATGAGCTGGAAAAAGAAGAACAGATGCGGTAGAAAGGCATCTTTAGGAGGTGAGCGTATGAATATACAGAAGTTTACAAAAAACAGTCTGCAGGCCGTACAGGACTGTGAGAAGATCGCTTATGAGTACGGCAATCAGGAAATGGAAGAGGAACATTTGCTTCAGGCACTGCTTAAGCAGGAAGACAGCCTGATCTTAAAACTGATCGAGAAGATGGAGATCGATAAGGAGCATTTTGGAAAGAGAGTGGAGCAGGCGCTTGCAAAGCGTGTGAAAGTGCAGGGCGGTCAGGTCTATGTGGGACAGTATCTGAACAAGGTATTGATCGGCGCTGAAGACGAGGCGAAGCAGTTAGGGGACGAATACGTCTCCGTGGAGCATTTGTTTTTGGCGATGATTAAGACGCCCA
>CALDIE010000144.1 GCA_937901625.1 uncultured Lachnospiraceae bacterium | reverse complement strand
ATACGGAAGAAGAGATGCAGGCAGTGACGGATAATCTCATTTTTGCGCAAGATCGCTGCCAAAACGAACTTGGCGCGGAATTCTATGTTCTGGGGATCCCCAACAAAGAAATGGTCTATGCGGAATATATGCCGGATAACGTGGTAAAGATTGCGGACACTACGCGTGGCGCACAGCTTCAGAAGTATGTGAGCGATCACTCGGATATCATCTATGTATATCCTTTGCCTCAGATGAGAGAGGCGATCGGGTTAGAGGGGGAAAAGGCGGATCCGTCTGTCGCGGCACCGATCTACTACCGGACCGATACGCATACCAATATTCGCGGGGCATTTATTGCTTTTCAGGCACTTCGGGACGCTGCCTTCGGAAACGGCGAATCCTACGAAGATCACAAATTCTTTGTGGTATCACAGGAGTATGTGGGCGACTTATCGGCGCTCCTTCAGATGGAGGATACATTTGGGAGCGATACGGTCTATGCCATGAACTGGGACGAACTTGACCGTACGGTAAGAGAGGAGAAGACGTTATTGATCGTTGGGGATTCGTTTGGGGAGATGATACGGAACGTGGCGGATGCCTATTATACCAACGTTGTTTATCTGAATATCAATGAAGTGGAGATTACCTGGGATGTGATCCGATCGGTTGAACCGGATATCGTTTTATGGGAAGCAGGCGAGCGTCATATCAGCCGACTCGGAATGGCAAGGTTTTTTCAATAAAAGCATACATGAAAAAATACAAAATTTTCCTCTTACGCCATAAATTCCCATGCCATTATCCGTATCTATACCAGAGAGATAAACAAAACGGAGGTAGGAAGATATGAAAAAGAAAATCGTAATGGCAATTTTGATGGCAGGTTTGCTCGGAGCATGCGCTAAAAAGGAAGAGGGAAGTGTTGTTCTCCGGGAGGATCCTTATCAGACGGAAAATACAGGGGGAAATTCAGAAGTACCGAAAGAGGAAACGGGTACTTCCGGATCCACAGAGGAGAAAGGTTTTGAGGAAGCGAATGCCTCCGCTGCGGGAGATCATATCCGGAAAGGAAGCCTCAACCTCTCGGAGGAGGCCGGGCAGGTGGTTGTCTGCGGCACCGGGATCGAGGCAGAGGACATCGAGGCTGTATCGCGGGCATCTTTGGCGCTGTTTGCGAATACGATCCGCCGGGAAATGGATAATGATCCGGGGACAAATGTTCTGATCTCGCCGACATCCGTTCAGATGGCGCTTGGAATGACAGCGAACGGGGCGAGGGGCGATACCTTGAAGCAGATGGAGGAAGTGATCGCTTCGGGGATGTCCATCGATCGAATCAATCCGTTTTATTATGAATTGCGTGAAAAGATGATGCACGGGGAGGATGTTGACTGGAATGTGGCAAACTCCATCTGGTTTCGAAATGACGGGCTCTGGGAGATGAAGCCGGACTTTCTGGCAGCGGTAAAGACATATTATGATGCGGATATCTGGCTGGCGGATTTTGATGAGCAGACGGTTGCGGATATCAACGAGTGGATCAAACAGGAGACATACGGGATGATCCCTAAGACCATCAGCAGACTTTCTCCTGATGACAGGATGCTCTTAATCAATGCGATCGCGTTTGAAGGTGAATGGGAAAATGAATATGAAGAGTATGATATTGAGGAAAACTCTACCTTCCGAAACGCGGACGGAACGACATCGGATGTGACCATGCTCTACAGCAATGAAGACCGGTATTTCACCGTAGGAGAGGGCATCGGATTTATCAGACCGTACAAGGGAGGGGAGTACTCCTTTGTCGGCATCCTGCCCGAAGAGGGTGTAAGTCCGGCGGAGTTTGTGGAAGATCTCTACGATAGCGGGGTGGATCTTTCGGAAGAGATCCGTAATGCCACATATTATGACAGGATCTACGTCAGGATTCCGGAGTTTGAGTTAGATTACGATATTCTGTTGAATGATGTCCTCCATGATATGGGAATGACCGATGCTTTTTCGTCTGTGGACGCCGATTTCGGAGAAATGATGCAGCCGGTAGCGGAAACGGTGGATGATTCAGCGTGGATCGGAAGTGTATTGCATAAGACGCATATCGAAGTAAACAGGGAAGGAACAAGGGCGGCAGCAGTTACCGTCGTTACCATGGAGAACTGTGCTGCCGCAATCGATTATTCGTTGCCGCTCGAGATTACTCTGGACCGCCCGTTTGTATACGCGATCGTCGACAATGACAGCGGTCTTCCCATCTTTCTGGGGACGATCAACAGCATTGAGTAGGAAAAAAACAAAGGCAAAAAGTACGAAAAATAATTGACACCCACCGACCTCAATACTATAATATGTATCTGTACGGCGAGCTCTGCCCTGAGCGATGCCGTACAGATTTTGTTTGAAAAACGCAGGGGATGTGCCCGGACATCACATTTCCGACAGTTTTCAGACAGGTTTCATAGCAACGGCATTCTGTCGGGTGGATACTTCAGAACGCTTATGCAAAGAAACATTAAGGCAGTGAATTTTGAACATTTTTTGGAGGTAAGATCAATGAAGACTTATATGGCTAGTCCTTCAACCGTCGAGAGAAAATGGTATGTAGTTGATGCGACAGGATATACATTGGGCCGTCTCGCCAGTGAGATCGCTAAGGTTCTCAGAGGCAAGAACAAGCCTACCTATACACCTCATGTTGATACAGGCGATTATGTGATCGTTGTAAATGCAGAGAAGATCAAGGTTACAGGTAAGAAGCTTGATGAGAAGGTTTACTATCATCATTCCGGATACATCGGAGGCTTAAAGGAGACCACACTTCGCGAGAAGCTGGCTAACAAGCCTGAAGAGGTTATTGAGGATGCCGTTAAGGGTATGCTTCCCAAGGGACCTCTTGGCAGAGATATGTACAGAAAGCTCTTCGTTTATGCAGGACCTGACCACAAGCATGCAGCTCAGAAGCCTGAAGAGCTGAAGTTTTAATCGTAGGATACAGGTTAGGGTTCGAAAGGAGAAAAGAAGATGGCTAAGAAAGCAGCTCAGAAATATTATGGTACCGGTAGAAGAAAGAGTGCCGTTGCAAGAGTATATCTTGTAGCAGGTACCGGCAAGATCACGATCAACAAGAGAGATATCGATGAGTACTTCGGTTTGGAGACCTTGAAGGTGATCGTACGTCAGCCTCTTGCAGCATTGGATCTGCAGGAAAAGTATGATGCGATCGTTACCGTTAAGGGTGGCGGATACACCGGACAGGCCGGTGCGATCAGACATGGTGTTGCAAGAGCACTTCTGCAGGTAGATGCAGAGTACAGACCGGTTCTTAAGAAGGCAGGATATCTGACCAGAGATCCTCGTATGAAGGAGAGAAAGAAGTACGGTTTGAAGGCAGCTCGTCGTGCACCTCAGTTCTCAAAGAGATAATCGTATCGATTTTCAGAAAGCAATTTACGAACCCCGGAAGCATACGGTTTCCGGGGTTTTTTGATAGGAGGTATAGGATGAAGTCGCCTGAACTGACAACCCTTTGCTACATCGAGAACGATGGAAAGTACCTCATGATGCACAGGGTAAAGAAGGAAAATGATATTAATAAGGACAAATATATCGGTGTCGGAGGACACTTTGAGTATGGTGAGAGCCCGGACGAATGCCTGAAGAGGGAAGTTATGGAAGAAACGGGACTCACACTCACAAATTATAAGGCAAGAGGTATCGTTACATTCATCTACGGTGATGAGAAGAGGATTGTGGAGTATATGCATCTGTACACGGCCGATGGATTTGAAGGTGAGCTGATCGACTGTGACGAAGGTGAGTTGATCTGGATCGACAAAAAAGCTGTCTATGATCTTCCGATCTGGGAAGGTGACAAGATTTTCTTTAAACTATTGGAAGAGTGTGATGATTACTTTTCTTTAAAACTTGTCTATGATACAAATGACAACCTGATCGAAACCTCTACTAAGATATAGCCCCGGTCTGACGGCATAAAGATCAGAAAAAATCCAATCGATTATATCTACGTCCATAAAAAGCAGGATTTTACCGCTATTGACAATTAATCTGTGATAATATTTATAAAGCAGTAAGGAACTGTTCATAAATACGGGAGGAAAGAGAAGATGAGATTATACACGTTAGAGACAGGGGGAGAGGAAAAGGTTGCGGTTTTGGCAGAAGGGAAGATGCTTTTGCTAGATACCCTCGGGATCAAAGTGAAGGATATGAACGATCTG
>CALDIE010000143.1 GCA_937901625.1 uncultured Lachnospiraceae bacterium | reverse complement strand
CCCGATCTGCGACACGAAGATACTGTCCACAATGTTGTACACCGCCTGCAATACCATGGAAACCTGCATTGCAATCTGCGACTGCTGCTCCGGTGGGAATGCATCGATGATTCTGTCGATGGTATTTGCCGCACCTACGGTATGCAAGGTTGATAAAATAAGATGTCCCGTTTCCGCTGCGGTCATGGCTACACTTATAGTTTCGTGATCGCGCATTTCGCCGAGCAATACCACATTCGGGCTTTGCCTTAAGGCCGCCTTTAAAGCCGTAATATAGGTCCTGGTGTCGGTTCCCACTTCACGCTGACTTACTATACAGTTTTTGTGGTTGTGCAAATACTCTATAGGATCTTCCAATGTAATGATATGCGCGTCTCTGTGTTCATTAACCAGATTAATGATAGATGCAAGAGATGTTGACTTACCGGAACCTGTAGGTCCCGTTACGAGGATCAAACCTCTCTTTCTGGTATACAGATCCGTAAACGCGCTGGGTAAGCCCAACTGTTCGGGACTGGGCACTACCGTATTAACGGAACGAAGCGCCATAGCCACGGACCCCCTCTGACGAAAGGCGTTGACACGGTAACGACCGATGGGATCCACCGCAAAGGACATATCCAGCTCCCCCTTGCTGTTAAACATCTCCCTCTGATGGTCTGTCGTGATGGACAGAAGCATCTCCAGCGTATCATCCGCTGTCAATACCGGGAACTGATCCATACTGATCAGGTGTCCGTTTACACGCATCTTAGGCGGCAAGGCCACTGTCAAATGGATATCGGACGCTTTGTTCTGCTGTGCGACTAATAATACGTCATGAATATTAACCGTCATTTCATTAACCCTCTTTCCTGATTATTTCAAATATTTTTTGAGAGTATTTACTATACTCACATTACAGAAAATTATAGCAAAAGTTTTCATTCTCTGTAAAGGAGTTTACTCATAAAATATTGATCGCGTAAAAGATCTTATAAAAGAGCAGGGTATTTCCCTTTACCAGTGAATATCTGGCATCTTCCGGCACAAGGTAAAAGAATCCGAAAACTATCGTCCAGACGGCAAGGATAGTAAACACCCTTCTTACCCTCTCTCTGTCCTTCTCTTCCACTGACCTCTCCTGCCATGCCATGTAGAGGATCCAGCAGATCATCAACAGAGGCAGACAAAACTCATCCTGATATCTCATAGCGATGCAATAGGTATACTCAACATCCAATACCATCAGAAATGCGGAAATCACCGGGAGCATAAGAACAGACAGAAAGATTTTCTTATCCTTTAATTGTTTTACCGAATCCTTCAATCCAAAGAATAAGAACAAAACCGGTGCGGTCCATAACAATCCGCCATAGCACCCTTCCTCAAGGATGTAATAGCGCTGCGAAGTAACATTCAGGTATGCCCCCTGCAGGAACGGAAATGCCTTCTCTATCCCCGGAAACTTTAGGAAATACTGATACAATCCATCCCACAATAAATAGATCGAAAATTTTGTATCCCCGGTGGATTGGATCGTAAGATTATAGTCAAAGCCAAAGTCAAACGGTGATCCAAAACGCATCTTATTATATGTCATCAAACATCCTGCCACAAAAACATACGGCAAAAACAATAGCGCAATATCCCTGACTCTGCCTGACATCGGATATACCGTCTTATCACGTTTTAAATACGTCCCAAAAATCGGCCACGCCAGAAAACTAAAAACTGCCAATGTCGGACGGCAGGCCGCCACAGCAGCCATACATACAGATCCTATCAAAAAAGGCGGAATCGAAATATGATCCTCCTTGCAGGATCGGATCCAAAGTGTCAATCCCCACAGGGTAAGCGCCATGGATGACAGGATCGGTATCATATAGGCATCCGCGTAACCGGCGTCATACCAGAAATGCAACGCTCCCATAGATGCCCCGACCATCAGCAAAAGAGACGCAAACGGAGTCTTAACAAAATACCGTTGTATGATCGTTTTTAACAGGAAATACATCCCAACGGATGTTGCAACCATCAAAAACCATACCACTAAAGAATTACTTAGATGCAACCCCGTGAGTGCGTAAAAGGGATAGAAAAACATCAGGCAAGGGAGGATTCCCAAATAAACATAATAGTGACCATCATAATACACGTGGTCAAAGAGGATCTGCTCACTTGCCCTTCCCCAAAAGCCATACGGGTCATCCATGGATAGCAATTCTTCACTTGGCGTTTCCGATAAATAAAAGTTACCGTTTCTAAGGGCCTCCGCTAATTCCTGATACGGTTTATATTCATCCGCCATTCCGATGTTTTGCGCGTTCTCCTGCATCCATACCAGCCACAATAGTCGTGAACGGCATAACCGATGTTCTCGCCTTCTATCGGATGCTCTGCATAGCTGCGATAGTTCTGCTGCCATGTAGTTCCCGGAGCCCAGATGACACCTGTAAAGCCGTTGCTGCGGATCTTGTCAACGATAGGCTGGAAGAAATCATGAAGAGCCTTCGAGTCATCCTGATTATTGGCATTCTTCAGACTTACAGGCTCATTGGCAAGCTCAATACTGATCTGTCCGGCATGATTCTTCACAAACTCCTGCTGAGAGAAGATATCCCAGACATACAGCAGATACTGGTTATAGTAGTCACCAACTTTCAGCGATCCTGGGCATACGCCAGGAGGACGAACCACCACGTACATACCATGATTAAGGGCTTTCTTTGCCAGTTCCAAATATACTGTAGGCAGCCATTTCTCATAGCGTGTTTTGCTGAAATGCGAGATATCGGCCTCACCGCTTACTTCTTGTCCTGTCGGGTCTATGGTTATCTCCTTACCGTCTTTCGTAATTTTCGAAAATCCGGTGGCAGTGATATTATTATCATTTGTCCAAGCTGGATCCATGTGAAGACGGAACACAGTACACTTTGACTGCTCCATACCCTGAAAGATCTTCTCGAAATATGCGAGACAGTTATTGGCACCAGTATCGTTATAGTGATCCCACCAGCCTAATGCCTTGGAACCTTCCCAACGGCCTCCATTGAAATAGTTGCTTGGCGTGTCCATCACACCATGCAACACCACCTGATTGCCGTGTTTGTCTACGAGCCATCTACCCTCAACATGAAGTGATGGCAGTTCCTTAGTCTGTGCCCACGCACAGAGCGTCATAAAAGCGAAAAAAACAAGTACGTACCTTTTCATGGCTGCAAAGATACGTACTTTATATAAAAAAGGCATTTCTATATGTTACCTATACTTTATTATATGTAACATACCTTGCTACTTTTTACAATAACGAAAATCTTCGATATCCACAAAACCACCTTTTTTCTTTGTTGCATAGCAGAAAATGGCAAACTTCGAACCCATGAAGAATCGTTGCCAGTCGAAACGCATCTTGTAGTCAGAACCTATCTTCGTCCAGTTCTCACCATCGAGACTGTAAAAGAATGTTGCCGTATCTGCACCTCCGAATCTGCCACCCGTAGGACGGAAGTCACCATCCACACGCAGCCATATCTTCTGCTGCTTCAGGGGCACACTCTCGATGACATTCTCCGTAACATCCCCAACGACCTTATCCTGACCTTTCAGTTTCACACTCTGCTCACTCATCTCCAGCACGAGCTTCTTGCCCTTCTTCTTGATGGTAAGCGCGCCTGTGTCGCTGTTGAATGCCGCCAGACCCGCACAGTCACCATCCTTCATCTTCGAGAGATCCATCTCAATGGCTCCGCTACACTCAGGTCCCTCCATCCGCTGTGTCAGCGTGTTGGGGGCAAGATAGATATTAGGTACCACACGGTTTGTCTTCAGTCGCAGACATCCCTGACGCTCCGTAAGACTCCAGGCGTTATCAATAGGATTATGGTTCCACTGCCAATGCAGTCCGAGCTCCGGAGAAGAGAAATCATCGGCCTTCACGATATGTGCCTCCGGCTCTCCGCTCTTAAGAGCACGAACCTGCTCAGGCACCTTACCGTTCTCATCGCCGAGCATAGGCCATCCGTTGATCCATCGGCAGGGCATCACAGTAAGCACACGACCTACTCCACCTCTGTCCTGGAAGATAATGCCATACCAGTCGCCGTCCTGAGTATCTACTATCGTTCCCTGGGCCTCATAAGAGAAACCTCCGAACTCACTCTCCAGAATCACCTGTTTCTCCCAAGGTCCCTGGATATTGTCTGCCCTGTAACACACCTCACGACGATGTTTGCCTGGGGCGTAGACATG
>CALDIE010000142.1 GCA_937901625.1 uncultured Lachnospiraceae bacterium | reverse complement strand
AACTGGTTCGAGGTAATGCCCGGCACGAACCCCGGATTTTTATATCAGCAGAACACCATGCGCGACGCGGTAGCGGGCATGCTGATCCTGCATATGTTCCATAACGCGAACCGCCGCGTGAAAATGGCGAACATCGCGCAGATGGTAAATGTGCTTCAGGCCGTAATCCTTACCGAAGGTGAGAGGATGATCAAGACCCCGACCTATCACGTGTTTAAGATGTACAAGGTACACCAGGACGCAACACTCCTCGACAGTTTTCTGGAGACGGAGACCATCGGTTTGGAGGATGAATTCAAAGTACCTTGCATGAACGAGTCCGTATCCCTGGGAACGGATGGAAAGATCCACATCACACTGACCAATCTTTCGGCTGATAAGGACTATACGGTGGATGGAACGGTGATGGATACGGAGATCAAAGCGGTGAAGGGCGAGATCGTTACGGGTGAGATCCACGAACATAACACCTTTGATGAGCCGGAGGTGGTTACGCTTGAAGCATTTGATGAACACAAAGCAGAGGGCAGCAGTCTGAAATTTACGATCCCGGCCGCTTCTGTATTGCATCTGGAACTGACGGTGTAAGCAGTAAGCGGCAACCGGAAAACAGGAGTCTGTATGAAGAAGAGATGGTTTAAAAGAATAGCATCTGTGGTTCTTGGAGGGATACTTCTTATAGAAGCGATGCCGTATTATGCGGCAGCCACGGAAGAAACCGGGACGGAAAGCAATACGCTAACGACTGTATCGGCCGCTTCCGGAGAGTATTCCGTGGAGCGTTTTACCACCGGTTATTCGAAGGTATCCTCCACCTATACCGCTCCGGTCTATACCGGAGAAAAGTTAACATTTTCCATGGCAAATGCCGCTGTTTCCGGTCAGGCAAGCCTTACGTCGGAAGATAACTATGAGTATGGGACTACCGTTGCGGATGTAAGAGTAGGGGATGTGGTGACTCTTGAACTCAATGTTTCGGAGACCGCGCTTTATGAGATCGATTTTGACTATCTTTCTTATGATGAATCAATCCTTCCGATAGAATTCGCTTTGAAAATAGATGGAGAGTATCCGTTCTACGAGAGCAGAAACCTGACGTTTGAGACAACCTGGCTTTCGGACAAAGAAGTGAGTACGGATCGTTACGGAAACGAGATCGTGACACTTCCCGAAAAGGCAATACGCTGGGAACACAAGGCTCTTATGGATGCCGGCTATCGTTACGCGGATCCGCTGCTGGTAGAGCTTACGGCGGGGGTTCATGAGTGCCGGATCGAAGTGAAGGAGGGAACATTCCTTTTGGGCAATATTACCCTTGCAAAGCCTGAGACGGTTGCGGCTTACATCGGCTCACAAAAGGCGGAGGGAAACGCGTTGATCACGATCGAGGGAGAGGATTTTTATCTCAGAAATGATTCTTCCATTCACGCAACCGGCGAATTCGAATCGGCGATATCGCCGCTTTCATCCACAACGACCGTACTTAACACACTGGA
>CALDIE010000141.1 GCA_937901625.1 uncultured Lachnospiraceae bacterium | reverse complement strand
ATTGATAATACCAAAATGGTTCACCAATGTCAATAGAATTTTTTACCTTAAAATCGCAAGCGCAAAATTTATAATCAGCATGATATTGCATACCGCCACACTTCCTACAGCCCTAAGCCAGAAGAGAACTTTGAGGCTTTTCTCATCCCCTGTACTCCAAACATTCTCTTTTCCACCATCCGGTTCTCCCATTTCTTCCTTTTCTTCCTTTTCTCCCTTTCGATCGGGATTCATATAATATACGAATCCAAACAACCATACGAAAAAGGCGGCAAATGCCAATGTCCAAAATCCAAAGTATTGGGGATTTTTAAGAAACGCGGAAAAAATATCCGCCCCTATGAGGTTTCCGTCGATCAATATATCCGCTAACATCCCTTCCATACTGTCAAACGGTCCCCATGCTTCTACCAGATATGCTACCATAATTGACATTGACGCAAAACTTTCCAGCAATACTGCACTAAAGAGTCTTTTTTCCTTTTTCAGCATAAGCAAGAGATAAAAGGGAACTATATAGATCACCCAATACGAATATGCATATACACAAGTAAGAACTGCGCCTATCGCCGCCACCAGAAGATACACATACCACTCATTCCTTCTTTCGCAATCCTTGGCAGTCTTTTTATAATATGCATACATGCATATAAAACCCATAACCAAAAATACCAGAGGGATCTCTATACCGCCAAACAGATTCACCCTGCTTCTGGTTAACTGGTCAAAGAAATTCCACATGCGCGACTTCTGAAGACCTACTCCCGAAGGATCCAGCAGCGAAAACGGAAGCCTGATTAAAAAAGAAACAACAAAAGGGGCTGCAATAGTGCCTAATGCCTTAAAAACATTTTTCTCTTTATAAAGTATGACCGGAAGGAAAAAGACAGACGCAAAATCCTTGAATTGAACAGAAATTATAAAGAATACAAGAAAACGCTTGTATTCTTCTTTCATAAGAAAGTACAAAGCGAGCAGCATAAAATTCAGCCCGATACCATCCATCTGAGCCGCATTTAACGCCGACAGAATGACGGGAGCCGCAGATAAATAGAGGAAAGCCGCATCCTCAGCCCTTTCTTCCGGCACTTTCATCTCCCTTGCAATCTTCCTGATCAAGATCGCGGAAGTATACATGGTCAGCAGATGTATACTCTTCCCCCAGAGTCTCGCCGGAAAATAGTTCAATATATTCCCACCTATAAGCTTTTCTGTTACAAACAGGGGTAATTGCCATATTCCGTAAACAATGTTAAGCAGCATCCCGTAATTTGCCAGGTGTATCATTTCACCGGCATCTCTGGATTCCGCATTCAGACTATAATATTGAAAAAACCTGCCGGAAAGCAAAGCTTCCCACACATTCATTCCCTGCCTTATATTTGAATTCAGGTCACTATAATAATAATTCAAAAAAGACAGCAACAACATCGCTGACAATATCAGATATTTTAAATATTTCTTATTCTTCAGATTATCCATAAAACCCTCTTTATAAACAGTGCTTTCATAAACAGGAATTTTCCGCCAAATATCCGGCGATGATCAGATCCTGCGGAGTCGTCACTTTAAGGTTTTTTTCATCACCCATAGTGATCTTTACTTTCCTTCCGGTCATTGTCTCGACGATCATTGCGTCATCTGTAATAACGAGTCCTTTCTTAAGCCACTCCTCTTCATTGTCCATCAGCTTTTTATTGGCCTCACAGATCAAAGAAAACGAAAATGTCTGCGGCGTCTGAATCTGCCATACATTCTCACGCTTGGGCGTGGATCCGACAAAGCCTTCCGCGTCGGAGATCTTGACTGTATCTTTTGACGGAACGCCCGCAACCGACGCTCCGAAGCGTATGGCATCCTCTAAGGAGCGGGCGATCACATCCCCTGTCACAAGCGGTCTGGCACCGTCATGGATCAACACATAATCGCAGCCGCCGGTTTCTTCAATAGCCTTCAGTCCGTTATATACCGAATGATAGCGCTCTTTCCCGCCGGGTACGATCATCTTTACTTTGGCCATCCCATAGCGCTCCACGATCTCTTCCCTGCAGTAGTCTAAATCCGACGCACCGCACACCAATACGATCTCATCCACCTCGCTCTTTTCAAAGGCTAAAAGGGCGTGACAGATCACAGGCTTTCCGTTGAGATCCAAATACTGTTTGGGACGGTCGGCATGCATCCGCTTTCCGCTGCCGCCCGATAAAACGATCGCTGCAGTTTTCATTTACTCCATCCTTTTTTACTCACCCAGGCGAAGACTCGGCACGGCATTTAAATCCCATCCGGCAAAGTTTCCCTTGATATATTCATAGTAGGCAGCCGCTCCGATCATGGCAGCGTTATCCGTACAGTAGACGGGTTCCGGCCGGTAAAAGCGTATTCCTCGTTCCAAGCAGGCCTCTTCCATTGCCGAGCGAAGATGTGTATTGGAGGCTACTCCGCCGGCTAAGGCCAGGATCTCTCCTCCGTATTCTTTCATCGCGTCCATGGAATGTCCCACCAGAACATCTACGACGGCTTTCTGGAAAGAAGCCGCCACATCCGCCGTATTCACTTCCTCTCCGGCCATCTGTTTGGAATTCAGATAGTTAAGGACCGCAGATTTGAGGCCGCTAAAGGAAAAATCATACACGGAATCCCCAACCTTTGCTCTGGGGAACGCGATCGCCTCCGGGTCACCCTCTCCGGATACAAGGTCGATCTTGGGTCCTCCCGGATACCCTAATCCTATAGCTCTTGCCACTTTATCAAACGCCTCTCCTGCCGCATCGTCTCTGGTCTTTCCAAGCACCCGATATACGCCGTAGTCCTCCACCCGCACCAGATGCGTATGTCCTCCGGAAACCACGAGACAATGGAAAGGCGGTTCCAGTTCCGGATGGTCAATATAGTTCGCGCAGATATGTCCCTCTATATGATGTACTGCGATCAGCGGCTTATTTGCCGCCCACGCGATCGCCTTTGCCGCAGATACTCCCACCAGCAACGCTCCGACCAAACCGGGACCGTATGTTACCGCAACGGCATCCACTTCCTCAAGTGTAAGCCCGGCATCCGTAAGCGCCTGCCCCACCACCCGGTTGATCCTCTCCGTATGTTTTCTCGAGGCGATCTCCGGTACAACGCCTCCGTACAATGTATGGATATCGATCTGTGAAGATATCACGTTCGAAAGAACGATTCTTCCGTTTTCCACCACGGAGGCCGCCGTCTCATCGCAGGAACTCTCGATCGCCAATATCCGTATGTTTTTTTCTTCGCTCATCACTTTCTGATCCGTCCTTATTCTTCATCCTCGAACTTTAGATCGATACTTTTCCCGTCTTTTCCCGGATATGCGCGGGGGAAAATATTCCGCACCGCATCCATATAAGGTTCCGGTCTGATCAACGACGGACTGTAATGTGTCAGCCACATCTCCTTTGGCTGTGCCTGCGCGGCTATCTTTGCCGCCTCCTGGAATGTCATATGCTTGTGCGCTTTTGCCTTGGGCAACATCTCATTTTCACCGTACATTCCCTCGCAGATAAAGAGATCCGCTCCTTTGGCATTCTCAACGATACTCTCCGTAGGTCTGGTATCCGTACAGTAGGTTACCTTCAAACCCTTTCTGGCCGGTCCCATCACCATCTCCGGATGATATGTTACGTCATCCTCCTCGATGATCTCTCCGTGCTGCAGGCGGTTCCAGTACTTTAGGGGGATTCCTTTTTCCTTAGCCGCCTGAGCGTCAAACCTTCCTTTTCTGTCAACACCGATGCTGTAGCCGTAGCAGACAACATTGTGATTAACCTTAAAGGCTTCAATGTAGTAACCGTCTTCTAACTCGATACGTTCACCGTTCCCTTCCAGCTCATGAAAGCGGATTTCAAAAGGAAGCTCAGGTGCGATGACCCGAAGGGCATTTGATACTCTTTCCAAGCCCTTGGGTCCGATCATGGTAAGGGGTTTGGTCCTGTCGGCATTTCCCATCGTAAGAAGCATTCCCGGCAATCCGCTGATATGATCGGCATGAAAATGGGTAATGCACAGATAATCGATCGGATGAGGACTCCATCCTTTTTCACGAAGGGCGATCTGTGTTCCTTCCCCGCAGTCGACCATGATCCCTACTCCGTTATATCTTGTCACCAGCGATGTCAGCCATCGCTTCGGCAGCGGCATCATTCCGCCGCATCCCAACAGACATATATCCAGCATACATTATCCTCTCTTCCACATGATCACGGCATCTTCCTTAGGATCCTCGTAGAATCCTTTCCGAACGCCCTCCGAAACAAAGCCCAGTTTCTCATAGAGCGCGATCGCCGCCTCATTTCCGGAACGCACTTCCAGGGTAAAATCACTCACCCCAAGTGAAGCGGCGTCCTCCATCATCTCACTTAACAACCGGTAAGCAACTCCCTGTCCGCGCATATCTCTCAAGACAGCAACATTGGTCACATCCGCTTCCGGCGCCGTGATCGTCAGGCCGGCCGTAGCAACGTGCCGTCCATCCATATATCCTACATAAAACAAATAATAGTCTTTCTCCAAAGATTCCGAAAAATCCTTTTGGGTCCACGGTCGGGAAAAGCAGGCGCTTTCCAGGGCGGCCACATCCTCCACGTCCTCTTTTGTCATCCGGCGGATCGTTAACTCTTTTTCCATCGATTCCTTCCCATCCTTTTTCAAAAAAAGGATTTACGACTGTTTTTCCTTTTCCGCGCGTTCCCGTTCAGCCTGGGAAACACGAAAATATTCCGGTGCAAAATCCTCTCCCGCCACGACCTTTCCTTCCGAAAAATACTTTTCTCCCAGCACGGCAACCGCAGCGGCACTCTGCCTGCACATATGAGGCGGCGCGATCATATAAGGGATCAACATCCCATCCTTAAGGCTTTGCAGATTTGCCTCTACCCCGTCTCCCAAAAGGATTGCCTGCACGGGAAGATCTTCCCCTTCTCCCAAAGCATTTAAAAAGTCAATGATCTCCTCTACCGGATATGCGCCGGCTTTTTTAATTTCCTTAAACATACCGTCTTCCCATGTATAGACAGCACCGTATACCTGTGAGCGTCTGGCGTCCATCATAGGACAGATCAGTCCCTCCACGCCGGCGTAGCGATATGCCATAGCCTCCAGCGTCGGAACGGGAACGACCGGTTTTTTTAAGGCAAAAGAAAGGCCCTTTACCGTTGCCGCGCCGATCCGAAGACCCGTAAAGGATCCGGGTCCCGCTGCCACAGCGATGGCGTCTACGGTATCAGGCTCCAGTTCCGTGATCTTTTTACATTCATCCAGCATGGGAAGAAGTGTCTGGGAGTGTGTCTTTTTATGTTCCACGGAATACTCCGCTTCCACAACTCCATCCACATATACGGCCACACTTGCGACCGGTCCCGAACTGTCAACAGCTATCAATCTCATTTTATCCCTCCACGCAAATGCCCGATACCACCGGATACATTCGCATTACCATGTACTTGTTCATTCTCCCTCTTTGTCGAAAAAATTCCGGAAAAGAGATTCGATAGTTTCGACGTCCACCCTTTCATCCGAAGATTCCAGCGTGATCCATCGGTAATCAAATCCAAGGTCTCTGTCTTTTTCGATCGTGATCTCAAGGCGTTCTTCCGGAAGCAGTTCCCCGATCAGATCCGCCCACTCTACCAGTGTGATCCCCGAACCGTAGAAATAATCCTCAAATCCGACCTCATACATCTCCTCCGGATCCGCGATCCGGTATACATCAAAATGATAGAAGGGGACTCTACCCTCCTCATAAATCTGAAGGATCGTGAACGTGGGAGAACAGATCGAGTCTTCGATCCCAAGTCCTTCTCCCAGTCCCTGCGCCAAAACCGTCTTTCCAACACCCAGATCTCCCCGCAGGGTGATCAGGCTTCCGGCCGGAAGGCTTTCGCCTAAGATCTTTCCCAGATACCTTGTCTGCTCTTCACTTTTACTCTCCAGGCATACTTTCATCTTTCCTTCTCTCCTTTTAGGGCAGATCAATAGCGTATCTTTACCTTTTTCGGATCCACATATTTCGAGATCACCGACAGCACTCCTAAAGTATGTTCACCGAGGTCTTTCCTCGGCAGTATGGAGGCGTTGTTTTTCCCTGTATAAAGGATGATACTCTGTCTCGTAGAAGTGGCCTTTGTACATTTATCCCAGCCGATATTCTCGGATCGACTTCCCTGTCTGACCGTAATTCCGTTTTGATCGAGCGTATATTCCAACGGCTCTTTGAAAGCGGGATTGTTTGCCATCTGATTGACAGCCCTCTGCGCGAGCGTCAACGGCAGATAAAAGATCAGCATGATTCCCAGCACCAGATATAAAGGATAGCGAGTCTGCGTAAACGCCACCACGCCAAGGATCCCGAAACAGGTGCCCAGGATCGCTCCGGCGCCGCTGTATGCATGGTGCAACATATAATCATAAAGGATACCTGTCGTCATCTTTACCTTAAATGTAACCGATCCGGCAGACATTTCTTCCTGTCCGTCTGCTTCAAATCCGTCTTCTCCAAATCCGTTTTCTTCGTATTCCATTCCCATCATCCTGCCTCGTTCTTCTTAAAGCCTTCTGCTACAAACGAAAATTCAACCCAGGCGGAAAATCCGACTGAGTTGAATCATAACAGACTTTTTATTTCTTTGCAATTTTCACTCCGCCCTGAGGGCATCGATCGGGTTTAATTCGCTGGCTCTCTTTGCCGGCACCCATCCGAAGATGATACCGACCGCTGCCGAAAAGCCTACGCCCAGAGCGATCGCTCCGCCCGAGATAGCAAAAACGGTATCCATAAGAATAGACGCGACATACGCGATCCCTAATCCTACGCCCACACCGATCAAACCGCCAATCATCGACAGGACGACGGATTCGATCAAAAACTGCATTTGGATCCTGGACGGCTCTGCGCCCATGGCTTTACGCAATCCGATCTCCTTGGTACGTTCCGTTACGCTTACCAGCATCATGTTCATGATCCCGATACCGCCGACTAACAATGCGATGGATGCGATACCGCCAAGCATTGTGCTCAACATTGCTTTAACGGAATCCATCATGGTCATCAGGGATTCCATATTGATAACGGAAAAATAATCATCGTTTTCGTTGTAAAGATTTTTTAAGGTTGCACGCAGACCGCTTTCGATCTGTGTCGAATCCGCGCCGTCCTTTAAATACACATCGGCATTTGAGATATACCATGAACCACTCATATGAAGGACGTTGCGGTAAGGAACCATGATCGTCCCGGCCATCTTGGATGTATCCGAAAAATAACTGGTCAGGCTGGTATCGTTTTCTCTGATCCCGACAATGGTATAGTGATATCCATGGATCAGGATCTCACTTCCGATAACCTCCTTTCCGAGCATCGTTTTCTTAATAAAATTCTGATCAACAATACAAACATTGGTATCTCCGCTCATATCAACTCCCTGCAGTGCTCTGCCGGCCGTGATGATATCCGGGTTTCGGTAAAAGTATATGGTGTCTTTACCCTCTACGGAAACATTATACTCCTCCCCGTCAACGATCGCCTTGGTCGTCATCGACGCTGTCGGAGCAATGGCTTCCACCCCGTCAACATTTCGAAGAGTCTCTATGTCCTTATCCGTCAGGCCCGCCTTGGTCGGCGATGCTCCCGCAATGATCGAGATCGTTCCGGCGCCCAATTGTGAAAACTGTCCCATTACGTTGTCCGCCACCGATTGAACGATCGTGATCAGCGCGATCACGGCTGCCACACCGATGACGATTCCCAGCATTGTCAAAAACGACCTCATCTTATTACTCTTGATATTCTGGAGCGACATGGTAAAACTCTGTCGTAAAATTCCAAGATTAAGCATCTTCCAAACCTCCTTCGCTGATATCACCGTCCAGGATACGGACGATGCGTGAGGCGTGGCTCGCAATCTTTGAATCGTGAGTGATCATAATGATCGTTCTTCCCTCGTTATTTAACTCATGGAACAATTCCATCACCTGTAAGCCCGTCTTCTGATCGAGCGCACCTGTCGGCTCATCCGCCAACAGAATGGTCGGATTGGTTGCTATCGCTCTGGCGATGGCCACACGCTGCTGCTGACCTCCGGATAACTGGTTCGGAAAGTGAAACATCTTATCTTCCAGACCAACTCTTGTAAGCATTTCTTCTACTCTGGTCCTTCTCTTTCTCTCCGGCATATTGGCATATATAAGGGGTAATTCCACATTCTGAAAAGCGTCCTGTCTCTGCAAAAGATAGAAAGACTGGAAGATAAAACCGATTTCCTTATTCCTGATCTGGGCCAAAGACGCCTCATCTTCGTCAGCGATCAGATTTCCGTGCAGCCAGTAAGAACCGCTCGTAGGTGTATCCAGACAGCCGATGATGTTCATCAGAGTGGATTTACCCGATCCGGAAGGACCTAAGACCGCCAAGAACTCTCCTCTTCTGACCTCTAAGTTGATCCCCTTTAAGACCACGGAGACTTCTTCGCCCATCTGATATTCTTTTGTGATCCCTTCCATGCGGAGGATAACTTCCCCCAACTCCTTTTCTTCCATAGAATCCTTATTCTCCCATCATCATCTGCATCTGCAGTTCTTCAAGTGTAAGTGGCAAAGTCAGGACAACATCTCCTTCCGAAACGCCTTCCTTGATCTCCGTATATGTTCCGTCGGTCACACCGCAGACCACATCCACTTCCACCGGGATCTTTCCGCTTTCATCAAACATCTGAACATAAGCCGTTCCGTCTTCTCTGGTGTTGATAAACTTTGTGGGAACCGTAAGGATATCCGTGCATTCATTCGTGATAAGACGGACTTCCACACTCATACCGCTTCTGACATCCTCATCGGCCTCAAATTCCACTGTTGCCTCAAAGAAGGATACGCCGTTTTGAACCGTTGCCATACGGGAGATTTCCGATATGGTTCCCTCATAGTCCTTGTCCAAAGCATTTAAGGTGATCTCCACCTTTTCTCCGACTTCCGCTCCCAACAGGTCATACTCGTTGATCTTGATACTGATCTGCATCGTGTCAAAGCTTGTAATGGTAACTACCTGCATTGCGTTCGTTGTATAATCACCTTCCCGTACATTGATCTTGGTCACGATACCGTCCATATTTGCACGAATGGTACAATCGTCGATCTGTTCATAGAGTCTTGCCAATTGCAGATCGCTTACGGATGTATCGGAAGATGTCAACGCCTGCTCATACTGCAGTCTGTAGGATGCGATCGTATCTTCCACGGCCTTTTGCGTCACAGCCAGATTATCCACCGCATTTAAATACGCCGTCTGCGCGTTCACGTACTGATTGTAATAATTGTTAATGGAATTTTCTTCGTTCTTTTCAGCGGCATCCCTGCTGCTTAAAGCGTTATTGTAATTGATCCATGCGCTCTCAAGGCTTCTCTCCGCCTGCTCGTACTGCTGCCCTGCCTGGAAACGCGCTTCATCGCTTGCGGCATTACGCACGGCATGATCCGCGGATTCAAGTGCAATCTGCGCATTTCTGACGGCAACATACGCGTTGTCGATAGTACTCTGACTGTTCATTGTATAAGTACCGAGCCCTGCCTGGTTCATACTGACTTCACGGACATAATTATCCGCCGCAGTCGTCATACTCTGCTCCGCGTTAGCCACCTGCTGCTTTGCCGCAACGATCTGGCTGTTTAATCCATTCTCATAATTGTTCTTATAGGTAATATAATTGTTATACGCCTGCCGAACACTCATATTGGAATTGGCCTCGGAAACGCCTCTGGAGGTTTCCATCTCTTCTATCTGCTTTTCGATGGATTCCCTGTCAAGGTACATTAAGACATCGCCTTCTTTTACCTCGTCTCCCTCTTCCACAAGGATCTCGGTAATCTTTACTCCGGTCAGTTCGGGGGATACATTCTTGATATCCACCGGCTCCACAACTCCGCTAAAACTGTGGTAGGTCTTAATGTCCCTGACCTGAACCTCCTCGCGGATATACGCATTGCTCGACGCCTCTTTCGTCTTTGCTACGAGCCAGATCACGAGTGCGATTATGATCACAAGAAAGATCACAAGTTTCCAATGCTTAAATTTCCTTCTCTTCTTTTTTTTCTTTGTTTCTTCTGTTCCCATAGTTAACTCCTTAAAACACTTTTGGCTTTTCGAACTATCCGAACTATACGCCCATAAGCTTTCCGGTAATCTTACAAAACCTTAACATAATCTTAAATTATACTTCTAACACTTCCAGTTTCCACACTTTTACATCGTGCGCATTTACCTCTGCCGTAAATGTATCTTCATCCGAAGCCGTCTCGCCGCTCCAGAGTTCCTCCCTCGTGCGGATCTTTCCGATCTCCATTTCCTCTGTGGTAAGGGTGTATTTCGCGTCCTTCTCTCCTATATTAAAGAGCGCTGCGTAATACCCTCCTTCAGCGGAGATCGCCAACCAGAGTACCAGCTCCGTATCCACCCTCTTCCTTCTCCATACCTGGTGCGAAAATCTGGCATTCTTATGTATGGAAAGAATTTTTTCGTTGGTAACAAGCGACCGTGTAAAATCGTCAAAACCGGTCATCTCTCCACCGATCATTAAAGGAGATCGGAAGATACTCCAAAGAGTCATCATCGTGCGCTGTTCTTCCCGGGTAAAGTGCGTCCTCTCCGAAGGATCGTAAACCTGACGGAGCGGACCGATGGGCAGCATATCCGCATCCGGCCAGTTACCGGCTCCCGTATGTATCGACCACTTTTCCGCCCTTTCAAACATCGCGTATAACAAATCCCATTGATCCCAGAAATCATCCGTGATCCTCCACATATCCGCTACTTCTTTATAAAGTTCTGCTTTTTCCAAAAGCGCGGGACCGGGAGAAAGACTTAAGACCATATCTCTTCCGCACTCCGACATCGCCCGGCTAAGGAGTATGAGTTCCTCTTCCTCATGAGGGAGCTCTCTGCAGATATCATCACACTTCACAAAATCAACTCCCCATGAAGCATAGAGGGAAAACAGGCTCTCATAGTATTCCTTCGCTCCCTCTTTCTTAGGATCCACTCCGTACATATCCGTATTCCATACACAGATGCTGGCGGTCTTAGCCACATCCCTTGCCGTCAGTTTCCGTCCGTCCGCACCCGAAGCCTTGATCGGCGTATTTCGATGAACGGCCTGTCTGGGAATCCCGCGCATGATGTGGATCCCGAATTTTAAACCGAGTGAATGAACGTATTCCGCGAGAGGCGCAAATCCACGTCCGTCTTTGGAAGAAGGAAAACGATTGGGTGCCGGGATCAGTCTGGAGTACTCATCCATGCAGAGCTCTTCAAACGGATGATACTCATTGTTCCGGGCGGTTGCGCTCGACCACTGAATATCCACCACCACATATTCCCAGCCAAAGGCCTTTAGCTCCTTTGCCATATAATCGGCATTCTTCTTAACGATCTCCTCCGTTACAGCTGCTCCGTAGCAATCCCAACTGTTCCACCCCATGGGGGCTCTGTCCCTGCAAGCAGATTTTCTTTCCATTTTTGTGTTCTCCTTTTCGTTGTACTGTCATGGAAAAAACTAATGCTACCTATTGATCATAGGGGTTATTTTAGCACATAACATCAAGACGTTCAATTTGGCTTGACATGTCCATTTCTCTGTGACACATTTAGTTTGTACTACTTTAAGGTTATGTTAAGATTGTTTGATCTCATTGCTAAGCTTTGCCTGCTATTATATGCCCATAACAACCTGCACGAAGTAACAAGAGAGGAGTATTGGTTATGAGTAAAAATAACAACTGGACAAGAAAAGAAGTAAAAGCAAAAGGCAAAGCTGCTTTCCTGAAGAACTATTGGAAGACACTTCTGGTAGCCCTGCTGATCATCTTTACGTCAGGGGGTGCCGGCGCCACCGGTTTCGGAGGTAACGCCAACATGTCCAATAAAACCACAACGGACACCGTTTATGAGATGACCGGCACAGGTGAATCCGAAGATGGAGCCAACCTAACCGCCGATGAAATTGCCAAAGAATCCAATAGCAGTATTCCCGCAAACATCGAAATGCCCGAAAAAAATGATATCCCCGTAGCGGCCGCTGTTTCCCTGGGAATTGTCGCTGTCATCCTCGTTATCTTTATAACCGCTTTCGGGATCGCCGCAGATGCCTTCGTACTCAACCCGTTAATGCTGGGATGCCGGCGGTTTTTCCTTAAAAATCTGGATGAGCCTGCTGAAATCGGAAATATCACCTACGGTTTTGACAGAAACTATAAGCACAATGTAAAGGTTCTGTTCTATATGCAATTACGCATCTTCCTTTGGTCCCTGTTATTCATTATCCCCGGGTTGGTAAAAGCCTATGAATACCGAGTGATCCCTTACATTTTAAACGACCATCCGGAAATGAACATGGATGATATCTTTGCCGAAAGCAGGCGGATGATGGACGGTAATAAGTGGAAAGCCTTTGTATTGGATTTATCCTTTATCGGCTGGCAGGTCCTTTCCCTCTTTACCTGCGGACTGCTTAGTATCTTCTACGTAAATCCCTATATTCACTCCACGCACGCCGCTCTTTATGACGAACTGAAATACAGTAATCTTACCATAGACGAAGCAGATCCCTATGCCGGCGAATAAGTTATCCGCCCCTTGAAATATGAAAGAGAATATAATGAATACTACTTATAAAATCTTAGTAGCAGACGATGAGCCGGAGATCCGTAACCTCCTCCGGCTCTACTTGGAAAATGAAGGATACAGCGTGGCTGAAGCCGAAGACGGTGAGGCTACGCTTTCACAGATTCAAAAAGAAAAGCCGGATCTATGCCTGTTAGACATCATGATGCCGAAAATGGACGGCTACAAGGTCTTAACCAAAATCCGTTCGGAAAGCAATATCCCTGTGATCATCATCTCCGCCAAAGACGCGGACTCCGAAAAGATCCTGGGATTAAACTTAGGCGCTGATGATTACCTCGCCAAGCCCTTTAACCCGTTAGAGGCGGTTGCAAGGGTAAGATCCGCCATCCGGCGCTTTTACTCCTTTGGTGCGGGAACATCAAAAAAGCCTATCCTGACCGTCCGCGATCTTATGCTGGATCCGGATTCCTGCGAACTGACCAAAGGCGGCATTCCCATCCCTCTCTCATCGGTTGAGTACAGGATCATGGAACTGTTTATGTCTCATCCCGGCAAAGTCTATACCAAACAACAGATCTACGAATGCGGCTGGGAAGATGAGTATGTTGTCTCCGATAACAATATCATGGTCTGCATCAGTAAACTGCGCTCCAAACTTTCCGAAGATCCTTCGGAATATATCGTAACACTGCGCGGACTCGGCTACCGTCTGGAAGCCTGATCTGTAAAGCCTTTAAAAGGATGGATCCCACATGGATAAATATCATCAATTAAAACTCTATTTTATCAAACTGTTTACCGTCGTACTGTTGGCGACCGGTATCGTGGAGTCCTTCCTGATCTATCAGATCCGGAAAGGTATTTTCGTCTTTCTGCAAAATATACTTCTTCCCGGGCGGGACATCGAAATGCTTTCCACACTCGGCTTTGTCGTGCTCTTCGCTCTGTTCATCGCAAAAGCATTGATCAGCGTCTGCACAAATCTGTTACCATTTAATTCATGGTTGGCGTCAGGACAGGCCACTCTGTATCTGGATAAAAAGATTGCCGGTATCCTGCTCGACAACATCGATGAACCGCTTCCTTTTAATTCCGTGGATCTCCTGCTTTTTTATATGATCCTCCTAACCTGCGCCGTTCTTATAGTGATACCCTTACTTATCGCTGCTTTTGTCTACTCGCGCATCGTGATCCGAAAGATCATGGAGATCGAGGCAGCGGAACACGAAGCAAATATCCGGCATGAAAGAGCCAGAAACTTAATGATCTCCGATATCGCGCACGACTTACGCACTCCCATCACCACCGTTTCCGGCTATGCCAAAGCCCTCTCCGACGGACTCATTCCCGATGATCAAATTCCCGAATATCTGGACGCGATCCGCGCAAAATCAACCCGGATGGAAGAACTGATCAATCTGTTGTTTGATTACTCCAAATTAGAGAGTGAAGGCTTCTCTCTCTCAAAGAACGAATGCGATCTCTGTGAGGTCGTGCGTGAATGCGTTGCCTTCCAGTACCAGGACATCGAGGCGGCCGGCATGGAAGTGGATGTGGATATTCCGGAAGAAGCGTTCATGGTTTCCATGGACAAACTGCAGTTTTCAAGAGCCATCAACAACCTGATCACCAACGCCATCCGCCATAATCCCGCCGGGACAAAGATCGGCGTTTTTGTTATCCGGGACATACACCGCATCTATGTTGCGGTAGCCGATAACGGAACCCCCATTTCCGAAGAACTGGCCGAAAACCTCTTTGATCCCTTCGCCATGGGTGATGCTTCCAGAACCACGAAAGGCGGTTCCGGTCTCGGGCTTTCCATCGTAAAAAAGGTGATAGAACTGCACGGTTTTACCCTGCGTCTGATCACCGAAGGCGACATCCGCAAGTACCCGTATGCCAAAGAATACCGGAAGATGTTTAGGATCCGTATCGAAACCGATCTTCCAAACACTTGACAAGTGCAGTCCTTAAGACTATAGTAGTCCCGTAACCAAACAATGATATATGGATCTTCGGGGTCGGGTGTAATTCCCTACCGGTAGTGATGAGGCAAGAGCCTATGAGTCTACGACCCGCTTACGCGGCTGATCCGGTGTGAATCCGGAACCGACAGTACAGTCTGGATGGAAGAAGAGTTTTGCGCTGTCTTTGCGAGTGTGCTATGCAAGGCAGTATATACAGGACCCCCTGCGTTATGCCGGGGGCTTTTTATTTTATGAACAGATCCTTACCGTTAGATCCATGGTCCCGTGCTTATGTGACGGAGCATCGGACCGACATACGTCACAAAGGAGGATTTTATGTTTTCAGAATTGATCACTGCAATCAAAGAAAATGCGGCATACTTTGCGGAATTTTCAGGCATCATTGTCGGAATGTTCCTCATCGCCTACGCCATCGAAAAAGCAGGAAAAAAGCGCATCGGCGATACCGAGCGCATCTTAACCACCCGCAAGATCGTAATCATCGGTATCTTCTCCGCGATCTCCGCAATACTCTATGTGCTCGACTTCCCCGTATTCTTCGCTCCGGATTTTTACAAACTTGACTTCAGCGAACTCCCCGCTCTCATCGGTGCTTTTGCTTTCGGTCCCGTGACCGGCGTGATGATCGAGTTCATCAAACAGATCTTAAAACTTTTGTTAAAGGGAACCTCCACAGCCTTCGTGGGTGACCTTGCCAACTTTGTGATCGGTTGCAGCTTTATCCTGCCCGCTTCCATCCTTTACTACTTTAAGAAAGGCAAAAAGATGGCTCTTCTTTCCTGCTTAACCGGAAGCCTTGTCATTACAGTCTTCGGGTCTCTGTTTAACGCCATTTACCTTTTACCGGCGTTCGCCGCACTCTACGGCGCTCCCATGGAAGCCCTGATCGGTGCCGGTACGGCGATCAATCCCGCCATCACGAACATAACCACCTTTGTGCTCTTTGCGGTAGCCCCCTTAAATCTCGTAAAAGGTATAATGATTTCCGTGATCACGATGCTGGTTTACAAACCGTTAAGTCCCGTGCTTAAGAGCGGATATGTTCGTAAGAAAGCGGCGGATAATACTGCAGCAAGGTAACAAAGTAAGTTTCGGCTGTAGGGCGTCTTGCCTTAAAATCTATGGTTCTGATATAATTAACGGGTGTGCGATACGGTCTTTCCACACCCGCTTTTTGCGGAATCGAAAAGTGGCTGACACCTCCGGTTTCCGAAAATGCTAAAGAAAGAATGACCGGTCAAGCAACTGAACTTTGACCCGAAAAAGGAGCAAAAAAGAAATATGGATATTTCACAGATAATCGCAGATGAATTGAAGATCAAAAAAAGCCAGGTAGACGCTACCGTCAAACTGATCGATGAGGGAAATACGATCCCATTTATCGCCAGATACCGTAAGGAGGCTACCGGTTCGTTAAATGATGAGGTGTTAAGAAACCTTCATGAACGTCTGCTCTACTTACGCAACTTAGAGGAAAGAAAGGCGCAGATCACCGCTTCCATCGAGGAGCAGGGTAAGATGACCGAAGAGTTGCAAAAAAAGATCACCGAAGCGCAGACCATGGTCGTATTGGAGGATTTATACCGTCCATATAAGCCCAAGCGCACCACCCGCGCGATGCTTGCAAGAGAACGTGGCTTAGAGCCCCTTGCAAACGCGATCCTCGCTCAGAACCTTACCGTGCCCGTAGAAGAGCTCGCGAAGGACTATATTGACGGGGAAAAGAAGATTCCCGATGTTAAAGCTGCTATCTCGGGCGCGCAGGATATCATCGCGGAGGATATCTCTGACAACGCTGATTACCGCGCAAAGATCCGTGAGATGACCTTTGACGCAGGTGTTATCAAGAGTGCGGCAAAAGACCCCGAACAGGAATCCGTATATGAAATGTATTATGAATTTTCCGAAGCGGTAAACAAGATCGCCGGGCATCGTGTACTGGCCTTAAACCGCGGTGAAAACGAAAAGATCCTCACGGTTAAGATCGTAGCGCCCACTGAAAATATTCTTCGTTTCTTAAACGGTAAGATCTTAAAAAACAACAATGAATATACCACGCCGGTCATCACTGCCGCCATTGAAGACGGATATGAGCGGCTGATCGCTCCCTCCATCGAAAGAGAGATCCGAAACGAGCTGACTGAAAAAGCCGAGGACGGAGCGATCGCCGTATTCGGAAAGAACCTTTCGCAGCTTCTGATGGCGCAGCCCATCGCGGGCAAAGTGGTCCTCGGCTGGGATCCCGCTTTCCGTACCGGCTGCAAGTTGGCTATCGTAGACGCTACGGGTAAGGTACTGGATACCAAAGTCATCTACCCTACCGCACCTCAGAATAAGGTAGCAGAGGCAAAGGCAGAATTAAAACGCCTGATCTCCAAGTACAAGGTGGATCTGATCTCTCTCGGAAACGGTACCGCTTCGAGAGAATCCGAACAGATCATCGTGGAGCTCCTAAAAGAGATCGACCGTCCCGTATCTTACGTCATCGTAAGCGAAGCCGGTGCATCGGTTTACTCCGCAAGCAAACTGGCCACGGAAGAATTCCCCCAGTTTGACGTAGGACAGCGAAGCGCTGCTTCCATCGCAAGAAGATTGCAGGATCCTTTGGCAGAGTTGGTTAAGATCGATCCGAAGTCTATCGGCGTCGGCCAGTACCAGCACGACATGAACCAGAAGAAACTGGATACGGCTTTACAGGGCGTTGTGGAAGATAATGTTAACCGCGTGGGCGTGGACTTAAACACCGCTTCCGCCCCGCTCCTTGCCTATATCTCCGGTATATCCCCGGCTCTAGCGAAGAATATCGTCTCGTACCGTGAGGAAAACGGCTCCTTTAAGAATCGCAAGGAATTGTTAAAGGTCAGCAAGTTAGGTCCCAAAGCCTTTGAACAGTGCGCCGGATTCTTGCGCATCCGCGGAGGTGACAATCCCTTGGATGAGACAGGCGTACACCCTGAGTCCTACGAAGCTGCGGGAAAGCTGATGGAAATGCTTGGACTTACCCTGGATGATATCCGTGACGCGATCCGTG
>CALDIE010000140.1 GCA_937901625.1 uncultured Lachnospiraceae bacterium | reverse complement strand
GTTACATTCCTCGCCTGCCGGAAAGAGGTTCGGACGCTTTCACGGGGAAGATGTATACACAACGGCGGACAGCAGTCGCCTGACAAGATTGCCGATGTACTACGGCCTGACGGAAGAACAAAACGAATATATCATTCGTCAAATCGAGGAGTTTTACAGATAAGTGAAAAGGAAAGTCCTGACAGCAGCATCTTTGATTACCGTCCTTGTGGCGATCGGGGTATTATGTATCCCCGGTCTTCCCTTTGGTTACAATGATGACAGCATGCTTCAAAGTATCCTTAGGGGGAATTTCGCAGGGGTAGCCGACTACCATACAGTCTATGTGGCAGCGCCTTTGAGTATCCTGTTGCGGGGACTGTATGCGCTGCTTCCCGATGTCCCCTGGTTTGGACTCTTTTTACTTTCCTCTTACCTTTTATGTCTGTTTTTGTGTTTGCGACGGGTGGGGTTACAGGCCGGACAGTACCCGTGGATGGCGATCCTTACGGCTGTTTTTTTCTTTGCGGCCTTTGTTTTTCCGCAGATGCTCTCCGTTCATTACACACTTGCGGCCGGATGCGTGATGGCTACGGGTATTTTTCTTTTGTACGGAAAGGATGTAAAGCCTTATAATATTGCGCTTTTCCTTTTCTGGCTGGGTTACGAGATACGCTCGCAGGTCTTTTTCCTCGCTTTACCGTTTGTGCTTTTAATGATCGTCGCGCAGGAAGGAAAATACAGATTCACAAGAGTATTGAATCCGGAACAGGAACAGGATCCGGATGCGGAAACTGCAAAAGAAAAGAACCTTCGTGAGAAACATGAAAGACGGTCAAAGACGGGCAGAGTCGTATTTACGGGACTCATCCTCGGATCGATCTTTTGGCAGACATTCCTTTACCAAAGCGATGAATGGCGGGAATATCAAAGATATAATGACGCCCGTACGGAAGTATACGATTATACGGGGGTCTGGGATACGGATGAAGCACTTGCCTATTATGAGAGTATCGGGATAGGAGATAAGGAGTATCCGGTGTATGCCAATTATGATCTGCTCCTGGATCCGATGGCGGATGTGGATCGTCTCGAGGCCATGGCCGGATATACCGATCCGCTTTCAAAGCAGAGTCTGTCCGTTACGGAACATGCAAAAGATGTGATCTATACCTTAAAGTGGAAGATCACAGAGGACGGGGACGGAGCGAAATTCCTTTTTCTGATCTTGTGTGGTGTGATGACCTTCATATTCCTTTGGCTTGAAAATGACAGACTCTCAGCGATCGGCGTCGTATGTGCGTTAGCCGGATGGGCGATGGAATACGGCTTTTTGATCTGGCGCGGACGCTTTCCGGAGAGAGTAACACTTCCGTTATATCTGATCACCTATGCCTATATGCTGGGAAGCCTGTTTTGTGCAAGGAGCAGGAGAAAAGGATTTGAGAGGCGGGATCTTATCTTTGCCGTTCTGAGTGTGACCTCGGCGGTGTGGATCTATAACGGTTTTGGAGAGGCGCTTTGGAGAAAAATTTCTGTAAACGACAGGGATGATATGGTATACTCTTACATAAGGTCTCATCCGGAAAATGTTTATTTTCTTGAAACCTACACCGTGATGGAAAGAACGGGAGATGTATTGTCGGCGGAGGGGATACCGGAGAATGCCATGCCGCTTGGCGGCTGGATGACGGGCAGCCCCAATGTGGGGTTTTTTATGGAAAAACACGGATATACGGATGCCGCTACGGCCATGCTTACTTCGCCTGAAGTTTATTACCTTTGCAGGGAGGATGTCGGTTTATCGATCGATGAGCTCGAAACTTTTTTGGATTGTAAGATGCAGCAGACGGATGTGCTTAACTCGGAGGGCGTTCTGTTTGGAGTATATCAATGCATTCAGCCCTAACGGATGCGGTCAACAGATGAGAGAGGAAGGAAGGATACGTGACTGTCAGTTTTGTGATCCCCTGTTACAGGTCGGAACAGACACTGCCCGGGGTGGTACGGGAAATACAGGATACGATGAGCGGTCTTGCCGCATACGAATATGAGATCATACTGATCAATGATTGTTCTCCGGATCATACGATGGATACCATTCGCAGTCTTTGCGGCGATCCGGGAGAGGCAAAACGCATAACGGGGATTGATTTTACAAGAAATTTCGGTCAGCACTCGGCGTTGATGGCCGGCTTAAGAGAAAGCAGAGGCGATGTGGTCATATGTTTGGATGATGACGGGCAGACGCCGGCCAACGAAGCGGGGAAGCTTTTGGAAGCGCTTGAAAACGGCGCAGATGTTGCTTATGCCCGTTACGGACAGAAAAAACACTCTTTATTTAGAAATTTCGGCAGTTATTTAAATGAGGAAATGGCACGTTTTATGCTGGATAAGCCTAAAGAGCTGATCGTGTCCAGTTATTTTGCGGCGAAAAGATATATTGTCGATGATATGATACGGTACGAGAATTCTTATCCCTACGTGATCGGACTGGTGCTTCGGTCGACAAGAAATATCGTTAATGTCGACGTCGCACACAGAAGCCGTACAGTAGGAGAATCCGGATACAGTTTAAAGAAGCTGATCGCGCTTTGGATGAACGGATTTACCTCTTTTTCCGTAAAACCGTTACGGATGGCGACCCTGATTGGCGGATTCTCGGCCCTGATAGGATTTATTTATGGGATTATCGTGATCATTCAAAAGATCGTATTGCCGGAACGGGTGCTTGGATTTTCGAGTTTGATGGCGGTTCTGGTATTTTTCGGTGGGATGATCATGATCATGCTCGGCCTGATCGGAGAATATGTGGGCCGGCTGTATATAAGTATCAATAATTCTCCGCAATACGTGATTCGGGAAATTGTGCGGGATGAAAAACAGGCGGAAGAGAGGAAGCTTCTGACAAAGGATGTAAAAGAAGGGAGATAAGCAAGATGTTAAAAGCAAAAGAAGATGTGGTGATCTCGGTAGTGATTCCTTGCTATAACGAGGTGGATACACTGGAGAATGTGGTGGAGCAGGTAAGAAACTGCGGACTGACCACGGAGATCATCCTGGTGGACGACGGCTCAACGGACGGAACAAGAAAGCTGATTCGCGAGGTAGTCGGAAAGAAAGTGGATAAGGTATTGCTCCATAAGCACAACATGGGTAAGGGAGCGGCCTTAAAGCATGGATTTGCGGCGGCTACCGGGGATCTGGTGATCGTGCAGGATGCGGATCTGGAATATAATCCCAAGGACTTTATGCGTCTGGTGGAGCCTTTTATCTACGGGGCAGCGGACGCGGATGTGGTATACGGTTCGAGATATGCGCGAGGCGGAAAGTATCGCGTAGAGGGATTTTATCACGAGCTGGGCAATAAGCTCCTTACGATCGCCTCCAATATTTGCTGCGATCTGTCCTTAACGGATATGGAAACTTGCTATAAGATGTTCAGACGCGATGTGATCCAGTCGATCCCCTTAAAGGAAAGACGTTTCGGATTCGAGCCTGAAGTTACGGCAAAGATCGCGAAAAGAAGATGCAAGGTCTATGAGATCCCGATCGAGTATCATCCCCGCACGTTTGAGCAGGGCAAAAAGATCGGCTTAAAGGATGCTTTCCGTGCACTGTATTGCATCATCAAGTACAACTTCTTTGATTAAGCAAAATAAAAGGAGAGACCGGCTGCCGGAGTGGATATGGGCAAAAGTATAGAGCAGAAAAAACGGATTTCAGTTGATTGGAAGGATAGCGTGACCTGGAGAACTCCGGTCGCGCTGTTTCTGGTATATATGATAACCGTTGCGGGGATATCTTTTATGAATGCCGGCAACAGTTATGAGCAGGCGTACTCCTTCCGTCTCTTTTGCATCGGATACGGTGTTTTGGTGCTTATGCTCATGGATTGGCGAAAGTATGTGACTTTTTGGAGCCTGGGCTATCTACCGCTTTGCTATATCTTTATGCATTATGCCTACTTAAACCACTGGATCCCGGATACCTGTGAGTATAAGTTTGTGGACATCATCCGCTACGGGAAACTGACGGTTCTTATCTGGGGGATCGTATTGATCGCACTCTTAAGGGATCTCTTCCTTCATTTTGAGTCCTACCGTGTGGTCGCAAAGAGAAAAGTGCTTGCTTTATTATGGGGCGTTTTTGCGGCACTTTTGACGATCTTTAATCCGGGATATTATTATGCGGTATTTTTTGCGGTATGTTTTACGGCGCTCTTTCTGGTGCTGGCAGATCCCCAAAGCCGGGATATCTTTAAAAAAGCTCTGGTTTACGGACTGTATCTTTCGTTCCTTTTTGTGACATACAAAAGCCTTCGGCACAGACCGTATGATACGGAGCGATATCTGGCTTACTTTGGAAATACCAATACCGGCGGTACCTATTTTGCGGTTGTGATCTCGGTGATCTTTTCGGTCATTTCGGGGACACAGAGGGCAAAGTTAAAGAAAGGTTGCAAGATGGCTCTTTTGGCTGTTCATTATGTCTTCCTTTCCGTTGCGATCGGGTTTGCCGTATTTAATTACACACGCACTACCATTGCAGGAATGCTCTTTGCGTTTGCGGTATTGTTTGTCGTTTCGCTTTTGTGGGAAAAGAAGAAAAAGCAGGTTCTCTTAAGATATGGTATCGGACTGATCGTTTGCGCATTGATGATCTATCCCTGTTTTTTGGCTTTTCGCTATATACCGGCATATGCCAATGCACCGACGTTTTTTTCCGGAGAATACAATCCGGAGGTACGTGTGATTCAAAACGATCCGGTCGATTCGCCCAAGTATACCAGCATGGAAAGCTTTTTGACTCTGGCATTGGGGAAATGGGGAATCTATGTCACGTTTAATACTAAGGAGGACGAGGGTGAAGGAGAGGCTGTCGTTATCGATACGGAGAGGGATGTGACAAACGGGAGAGTGGAGATCTGGCAGGCGTATTTATCGCGGTGCGGGATCAAAGGTCATTATCCCGGCCATATAGAGTTAGACAGTGGGTATTTTGTATACCACGCTCATAATACCTATATCCATGTGATGTATCAGTACGGACTTTTGACAGGGATCGCATTCGGGCTGATGGTCCTCGGATCGTTTATCGCATCACTCTTTACCTACAGAGCGAAGGCTGTAAAACATCCGGAAATGGGTGCTTACGTTTTGATCTCCGGAATCTGTCTGGTCAGCATGGTGACGGAATGGATGTGGCATCCGGCGTATGTGATCTGCTGCACTTTCTGTGCCTGCTACGGTCTTCTGTTATATGAAGATAACAGCAGGAAGAGTACAAAGAAGAGCGGTGAAAAACGCGTAGGGAAAAAACAAACGAAGAGGAAGTAAGATCTTCCGGAAATGATGACTTCGGGAAGCAAGCGATATGAGACAGGGAAAATACGAACCGTACAAAAGAATCTTCCGTTTCTTCGAGATCCTGATCAATCTGGGAATCCTCGGGGGTTCTTTTGGTGTTTTCTGGTATAAGTTTTTAAACCCCCTGGCGCCGAAACCTTTTACCGGATCCGGTAATTATCTGCAGATCGCCGTCTATTTTGTTGTGATCTATATCATGGTAAAGATCATCGGCGGCTTTGAAGTCGGTTTTTATACACCT